>JAAZIT010000077.1 GCA_012800685.1 Clostridiales bacterium | reverse complement strand
TAAATAACCAGCTAGCTAACTAATTAACTTTCGAACCCACTAACAAACTAACAAACTAACAAACCAACTAACTAACTAACTAACTAATACTAGTATCTAATAATATAAAAAAGTATTGGCTATAAATCTATCCAAACCAGTTATATGTTTATAGAACTTTTATGAAAAATAATTCCTTTCGTTTTTATTTTGCTGATAGGGGAAAACAACTAGAGAATTGTTAATATCAACAGTGGCAAGAAAAACTTCTTTTAGGGCAAATCCCTGCTCGGACATGGTTTTTGAAAGCCACTGTTTGTCATTGCCGCTTAGTTTTAGGTTCTTGTCAAGAATTTTGCCGTCCATAACGATGTTAATGCAAAGACTCTCTTTTTGTGCTTGAACATTTAAGTCTTGGGCAGTTGGGGGAGCATTTTGGGCGACTGGAAGAAATGAAATTTCACCGTTGTTTTCAAGTATTGCGTAAGCAATTTGACTTATGTCAAAGTATCCATTTATTCTGGCTTTTGTTAAGAGGTCATCTACGTCTAGCTTTGCTTGCTTTAGATTTTTTTCATAAAGCTTTCCACGTTCCATAAGAATTAATGCTTTTCCAGAAAAAAATCTTCTGCACCTAATGGATTTCATGGTTATTATTGAAATTACCAAACCTATTAAACCATAAACTAGCATTGCCATAATTGCAATTGAAACCTCTTTCATGCTAGTTGAGGTTGACATTTCTGCTGCAATTGAGCCTATGGTAATTCCGTTGATGTAGTCAAACATATTAAGCTCTGAAATTTGTTTATTTCCTAAAAGCTTGGCTATACCAAACATAATTACTGCTGAGCTTAATGCCGCAATAAATGCCTTTAATAAAAACATTTAAATCACCTTTTCTTGTTATTTTGTTTACTTTTAGTTATCTTTTCCTCTAAAGGTCAGATTATTCACGTTTTCTAATTGGTATCATAAAATGTATATATAACATTTTTTCGATATTTTGATGTAGGAGGGAAGATGTGATGAATAAAAATAATGACGCTAAATGTTTAGGGCAAAAACTTAATGCTATTGCAGTTGCTTCGGCTAATATTCTTGCTGACAACTTTACCGCACAAGAACTTGAAATACTTTATGCTTTTTTTACAGTGCTGTCTGATGCTCTTACCACAATAATTGTCGTTAATGATTGTTCGTCGACCAATCAAATTGAAATTTCGCAAAATAGAAAACAACAACGAAACATAAATATGGAGTAAATAAAATGGGGATATTTAAGAAAAAAGTTAAAGCCACACCTTTAAAGGAGCTTAAAAAATATCATGGCAAAGCAATATCATATGCCGTTGAAAGAATTAACGGTCAAGAGAGCAATCTAGGTAAAAATGGAGGTATTTCTGTTACAGATGATGAAATTGTTGTTCTGTGTGACGGACATCAAGTTTTCCGCTGTAATATAAAGGGAGCTGTAATAGCCCAGCTTATGAGTGGTAACGGCTGTGACATAAAGGGAATTGACTCACAGACAAATAAAAAAAGGCATATTGTTTGTTTTTATTCAATAAGACCTCATAGCTAATTAAAATGTTAAGACAGCCCTATGGTTGTCTTTTTTTATTAATTAGAAAAACAGCCTAATTACGTAGGTTTTGAATAATTCTAATTCATATGACTTGCGGACGTCACAGAATGGCTCTTAAATGCTCCTAGTTTAACTCTCGATAATTGATAACGTAATTTAGCACAAACGGGGGAGGCGCCTTAAAACGCACATTCCTTTGATTTTAGAATAGGTGGGGGGTGTACTTCTACTATCAAATATTAAAGTTGTAAGTATTTGTGCAAAACCATACAAAACAGTTGTTCGCATTTGTGCAAAACGCCGTTGACTATAGAACGTTTATTCGATATAATTAAATGAGAGAAACATTTGTTTTAATAAGTTGTAAGAGGGCGTGAAAATTGGTGAGAAGAAAAGAGAGAATAATTTTACATAGTGATATAAATAACTGCTTTGCATCAATTGAGTGCGTGTTTAGACCAGAGCTTAAAAAAGTGCCTATGGCAGTAGGGGGAAATAAGCAAGAAAGACATGGAATTATTCTTGCAAAAAACCAAATTGCTAAGGGATTTGGTGTAAAAACTGGGGAAGCCCTTTGGGAGGCAAAACAAAAGTGCCCTAATTTAATAATTGTCCCTCCAAGGGTAGATATGTATTTAGATTTTTCAAAACGTGTGTTTAAGATATATGAGGAATATACAAATCAAATTGAATCATTTGGAATTGATGAATGCTGGCTTGATGTTACTGGAAGTCAAAAGAGTGGTTATGATATTGCAGAAGAAATAAGACAGCGAATAAAAACAGATTTAGGCGTAACTGTTTCGGTGGGAGTAAGCTTTAATAAAATTTTTGCAAAGCTAGGTTCTGATTATAAAAAGCCAGACGCAGTAACTGTTATATCAAAGGAAAATTTTAAAGAAAAGATATGGGGGCTTCCTGCAATAGAGCTGCTGTCTGTTGGTCCTGCAACTAATAAAAAGCTAAATAAGTATGGTGTTACAACAATTGGACAGCTTGCTCAAACTCCTATAGAGCTTTTGCAAAGTTGGTTTGGTAAAACGGGCTGTACTATTTGGAGGTTTGCGAATGGACTTGATAATGCCCCTGTAGAATATGTGGGAACAGACCAAATGGTAAAATCGGTCGGAAATGGAAGAACCGCTCATAGGGACCTTGAGTCAAACCAAGATGTTAAGGTACTTATTTATGCTCTTGCCGAAAGTGTTGCAAGCCGAATTAGAAAAATCGACAAAAAAGCTGAAGTTATTTCTGTTTCTGTTAAAAATAAAGATTTTGTTGCCTGTTCAGCCCAACATAAGCTAGAAATGCCAACAGATGATGCTAATGAGATTGGTAAAGAAGCTTTCGCACTATTTTTAAAAAACTATAATTGGTTAACATACGGAAATATTAGGGCGGTAACAATATCTGGTAGTAAATTGGTTGATAAGGATGAGCCAGTCCAAATGGATATTTATACAAATCCCCAACGCTTAGAAAAACGTGATAATTTAAATAAGACAGTTGACCTGCTAAGGGGCAGATATGGCTATACATGCCTTAGACGGGCGGTGGTAATGTCTGATTTAGGTATGAAGAAAATGCATTTTGGTGGTTAATAAATAATTCTAACGCTAGAACTATAATTTATAAGATAGTTAGTATTAGTCTAAAATCCGATTACGTAACTTACGTAATAGTTAGTTTAAGCAAGAACAATTAAAATAGCTTTTCCTTTTTAATTAAAGCCTGCTTTTTAGATTTACACTAAAAGCAGGCTTTTAAATTGGATAAATTTATTTGTAAAGAAAGTTATTACATATAATTTAATTTTAAAGGTTAAATAGAATTATGTGGTAATATATCTTAATAAAAAAGGCATAAACACTTGATTTTTTCTGAAAATCTGATATAATAAGAAAGTTAAATGAAACGCTTAATATTAAATACTAAGAATATGTAAGTAATAACAATGTTACTATAGGGTTTATTAAGTATTCCCTAAGGTCACGTTTATATAAATATTTAGACATATAGAACATTGTATATAAACAACAAAACTAAATAAGCCCTCTTAGTTAAGTGGATATAACAGTCCCCTCCTAAGGGACAATCACGTGTTCGACTCACGTAGAGGGTGCCAATTAGCGCTGTAAACATATGGGTTTACAGCGATTTTATATATGTGAAAGAAATATTTTGTTTATTGGTTATAATAATTAAAGGAACAAAGATATATTTAGTTTGTATATGATTAAATTGCAAAATATACTATTTATAAAAGTACACTCAAACAATAACACGAATAAAACGTTGTTTATATAATCAATAAAATGTAATTAGATATATCCATATAATATATTGACTTTTACAAATACTCGTGATATGATAAAGCTATTGAATAAAAGGTTATAAACGACAGAAGTCAATCTGTTTAAGGAGCATAAAAAATATATGACTGGTGGTATAATTAAAAAATAGCCGAGAAATAACAAATGGAGCATACAAGATTAAAGTGGCAATACATTTTATGTGTTTGAGAATGTAAGAAATGAATGGGGGAATATAACTATGAATAATATAACGATTAATGATATATATACAGGAAAACCAGATGCAAAAGATGAAATAACTTTTGATGGTATTGATAATTTTATTAGATCATTTGTGACTCCGAATAACTTAGATTTTAATAAGCTTATTGATGGAAATAATTGTTTTATAACGGGATATAAAGGGACAGGCAAAACAGCATTATTATTCTATCTTGATGATTTGTTAAAAGATAAAGATAATTCGTGTTGTACTTCATTTATATTTTTTAAGGATGAGTATACAGACACTAGAAAGCACAACATGCGATCATTATCAAAAAGAATTTTAAGTAGTATTACAATTGGAGATAATACTCAAGTTAACAATACTGACTTTGAGTATATTTGGCGCTGGCTTTTTCTAAAACGCATTGTTTCGGATAATCAAGAGTATAATAACGGACTATTTGTAAACGATAATAAATGGAACAATTTTAAAAATTTAGTTGATATAATAAAAGACCCTGTGAATAATAAAAAGACAAAAATCCCCTCAAAAATAAGGTTAAAATTTCCTTTAATGAAAACAGAATGTGAAGTGGATTTTAATAAATCTAAGAATGATTATTCATACCTTAGTTTTGTAGAATTAATAGATAAAGCAGAAAATGCATTTGGCTCTTTGAAACGAACGGACATACCTTATTATATCTTTGTTGATGAACTTGAGGCGTATTATGGAAATGAAGATATATTTTATAGAGATTTATATTTAATTAGGGATTTATTATTTACAGTTAAAAGATTTAACGAGATGTTTTATAGATTATCATCAAAGGGTTTAAAAATAATATGCTCAGTAAGAACAGAAATTTTGAGAGCCATATCTAGGTTTATTGTTTCAAAGGAATTAAACAAGATAACTTCAGGATTTTCTGTAGCAATGCAATGGAACTATAGTAACACATCATCTCATCTTCATCCAATAATAAAAGTTTTATTAAAAAGAATTAGCATTAGTAAAAATTTAAATTTGGACAAAGATAAAGACTATTTACAAATATATCAGGAATGGCTACCTGAGAATATACAAGGTATAGAGCCAGCTAATTATATTTTAAATAACAGTTGGTTTAAACCCAGAGATATTGTTAGACTTTTAATTGCTATGCAAAATTCGATAGCCAACACTAAAAGAAAAATGACACAAGAAGTGTTTAGTTATTCCCAAAAGCAGTATTCTATTGAAAGTCTGGAAGAAATTAAGGAGGAAATGAAGGCATTATATAATCCAAGAGAAATAGATGAAATCATTAGTTGTTTTAATGGCTTTACCACCAGGTTTTC
>JAAZIT010000006.1 GCA_012800685.1 Clostridiales bacterium | reverse complement strand
TTTATTGACTTCAATAATTGTAATTTTTGGCAACCTTGCGTTTCCGCTTGTTACAATATTAATATACAATACTGGCTCTAGCTTTCCAAACTGGAATCTTTGGGAGGTTCTTTTGATACAATCACTTTTCACTCTTTCCACTTCCTTTACAAGCATTTTTCTTGGTGGAACACTTTGGGAAACGATGAATTATGTGAGAGAGGGAAACTTTGAAATTGTGCTATTAAAGCCGATTAATTCGCTTTTTTATATCGTATCATCAACATTTTCCATACATAATATTGGACTTCTTCTAAGCTGTCTAGCAATATTTATAATAGCACTTATAAACACAGGAATATACTCACTTATGTCAATAATTTGGTCGCTAATTATATTTACAGGTGGAATTTGTGTAATGATAGGGGTATATTTAATTATGGCAGCAATATCCTTTAAATGGGTTGGAAATTCTCGAATTCCTGAAATTTTTGGAAGTATACAATCCTTTGGCAAATACCCTTTAACTATTTTTCCGGCTATTTTACAGGGTATAGTTACATTTATTTTGCCTGTTGGAATGATAGCGTTTTACCCAGCTGCTGCACTTCTTGGGCGTGTGGATTTAAAAATAATAATTGCAATTGTGCCGTGCATACTTTTCATGCTTTTTGGAATTTGGTTATATAGGCATATGATACGACTTTACGAGGGTGTCGGAGGATAGTTGATAGTTGATAGTTGATAGTAAATAGTAGATTATATATTAGAATTATATATTGAAAAGGAGCACATTTTGGGAGATAAAATAATAATTAAGGTTGACTCGCTTTGTAAACATTATAAAACATATAAAAGAGGCAGTGGATTAAAACAAGCAACAAAGAGCCTTTTCAAGCGTGAAAAAGTAGTAGTAAAAGCGGTTGATGATGTAAGCTTTACCGTCAATGAAGGTGAAATTTGTGGAATACTAGGACCTAATGGTGCAGGGAAGTCAACAGCCATAAAAATGCTTTGCGGTGCGTTGTTTCAAACGAGTGGAAGTATAGATGTTATGGGCTATAACCCTGCGGTTGACAGGAAGAAATATGTAAACAACATAGGTGCAGTATTTGGACAGAAATCTCAGCTTATTTGGGACATTCCACCAATTGACAGCTTTAGAATGAATAAGGCAATTTACGGAATTAGTGATGATGAATATAAGAAAAATTTGGACTATCTGTCAGAGCTTTTTGGTGTTCAAGAGATAATGAAAAAGCCGACGAGAGTTCTCTCACTTGGCGAGAGAATGAAATGCGAGTTTATTATGTCAATGCTTCATAATCCAAAGATAGTGTTTCTTGATGAGCCGACTATTGGGCTTGATGTAATTGCTAAGGCAAATGTTAGGCAATTTATAAAACAAATAAACAAAAAGGGAACGACATTTATTTTAACAACTCACGACCTTGAGGACGTTGAGCAGTTGGCTGATAGGACAATTATTATTAATGACGGTAAAAAGGTTTTTGATGATACGCTTACTAATTTAAAGCATAATTTGGGTGATAAAAAGTTAATTGAGTTAATACTAACAAAGCCACTAACAAATGAGCAAAAAAGCGACTTAAATATCGTTGAAGAAAAATCTCAGCGTGAAATAACAATTGAGGTTGATTTAAACAAAAAGGATATTAGAAGTTTTATAAGTGAGCTTTCTAAAATGGTTGAGTTTTCGGATATATCTGTAAAAGAGCTTCCTATGGAGCAGATAATAACTCAAATATATTCGAACACTCTTTAATAATTTTAATGATGAAAGGAATGGATAATATGTTTATAACTCTTGGCAAAACAGAGGTAAAACCTGAAGAAGTTGGATATGATAGCAGTCGGATTGATGCAGTACATGAGCATTTCCGCTGGTTAATTGAAGACAAGAAGCTAATACAAAGTGCGGCATATTGTGTTTCACGAAAGGGCAAAATTTTTATGTCCGGTGCAGTGGGGGCAAGCTCGAGTAATACTGAAGTTCCTCGAAAGCCAGACGATATTTGCACAGTAGCATCAACAACTAAAATGATTACAGCAACGGCAATTATGAAGCTTGTTGAGGACGGTCTTTTAAGGCTTGATACGCAAGTGTGTACAATTCTTCCGCAGTTTTCCAAAGAACCGCTAAATCAGGTAACAGTATTTCAGCTTCTCACCCATACATCAGGACTGTACCCTGATGACAGTGCTGATTGGAGTGGTCTTTCTCAACCAGAGATAGGATATTGGGGTTATATTGAAAAGCATATTGACGATGTTGTGGAAAACGGTGTTGAGTTCGATTGGGTTTCTGCTTCTATGAAACAGGGTTTACGGAAAAAACCGGGTAGCGAATGGGCGTATTGTTCCTTTGGATTTAGTATACTTGGTGCAATTATTGAAAAGCTTACCGGTGTTTTCGCTCATGATTATATTGAAAAAGAACTTTTTGCTCCGTTGGAAATGGACGATTCGTTTTTTACTATACCCAAAGAAAAGGCAGCTAGAATCTATTCATATAGCGACTGGATGAAAAATCGGGTTAATAAAATATTAAATGATGAATCTAATGACTCACCACATGATAATTATTATTCACAAATTCCTAAATGTGGTGGTGGAGTTTTTTCAACAGTTTATGACATGGTTAGGTTTGGAAATATGCTTTTATATAAAGGTTCTTTTGACGGTCAACGTGTTGTAGGTAAAAAAGCTATTGAACGCATGACAAAACGCTCTTTATTTAATATGCCTTGTTATTGCTGGAACGGAAATGACCCTGATTTTATTTATGGCGTTGGCTGTGATATGAAAGGACAAACCTCTATGATTCACTCTGAGGGAACTTTTTTCCATGAGGGAGCAGGGGCTTGTGGTACTTTTATTGATCCAAAGGAAGAACTTGTTGCGTCTTGGTTTGTTCCGCTTTTTGATCAAAGTGGTTGGCCAAATGAGGCAATGGCAGGAACAGTAAACGTGGTTTGGTCGGGATTGATATAGAAAGGAGCATAATATGCTTATAACATATGGTAAAACAGATTGTACCCCTGAAGAAGTCGGCTATAATAGCAAACGAATTGAGAACGTGCATAAGCATTTTGAAAGGCTTATTAATGAGGGGCAAATTAAAGCTGGTGCATACTGTGTTTCTCAAAATGGAAAGGTTTTTATGCATGGGGCAGTTAGCCCAGAAAAGGTTGAAGATAAATATGCTCCATTTAAAGCGGACACGGTTAATTACATAGCGTCGGTTACAAAAATTATAACTGCAACAGCTATTATGAAGCTAGTAGAAGATGGGAAAATTCGTCTTGATCAACAGGTTGGTGATATCTTGCTAGAGTTTGCAGAAAAGCCATTTGATGATATTACAATATTCAATCTTTTAACTCATACATCTGGACTGCATGGTGATTATGGTTCATATCCAAACCCATATGGAACTGACCAGTGGGAGTTAATTGGACAGGCAATGCACGAATATTTAGACAAAAGCCCAGAAGATAGGGGTGAGTTTAACTGGATTAAGCCAGCCCTTAAAATGGGTAAGTATAAGAACACGTGGGAAGAATGGTGCTATTGTTCATTTGGATTTGTGCTTTTAGGTGAAATAATAACTCGTGTTTTAGGAGTAAATGCACAGGATTACATTATGGGAAACATAATTAAACCTCTTGGTATGAATGATACAGCATATAATTTAACCCAAGATATGGCATCGAGATATTTTATTCAGGGTGAACGAGACGAGAGAATAATAAATGGTGTTTTAAATCCAAATAGCGTAGAAACTAGACCTTATGGTAAACTTTGGGAGAAAATTCCAGCAACAGCAGGTGGACTAAAATCAACTGTTTATGACATGACACGCTTTGGTAATGCACTTCTTCATAATGGACGTTTTAACGGCACACGAATTTTAGGAAGAAAAGCAGTTGAAAAAATGACAGCTACTGCCATTGATGACATAATGAACTATTGTTGGGGTTCAAGTCGTGAAAAGCAATATGGTATAGGGTGTGATAAATCACTTTATGAAATGTATAATTCATCAGAGGGAACTTACTACCATGAGGGTGCAGGAGCATGTGCTTTACACATCGACCCAGTTGAAAACGTGGTTGTTGCTTACTTTGTCCCTTATAAACAGGACGGTTGGTATCCAGACGCTACCTACAGCACGCTTAATGTCCTTTTATCTGGATTAGAAAAATAGATATAGAAATACACATTAATTTAATCCTGTTGAGCTAGAAATTAAAGCTTAACAGGATTTTTTAATGCAAAATAACACAAAATGATTAATTATCTAAGTAAGTATCTTATTAACACTAATGATTATCAGTAGTTTTTTACTTTA
>JAAZIT010000076.1 GCA_012800685.1 Clostridiales bacterium | reverse complement strand
TGTTCCGACTGACTGGTTACATATTTTAATTTTGCTTCATTTAATTCAACGACTGTAGATCGACCTACATTATATTTCTCTTGCGCATAATGATAAGCTTCTTTTGCGGCATCCAATGCCTTCACTGTATAGTCGTATTTAATCTGAGAAGCTGTGGCACTTTGATAAGCTTGTTGAATCTCTTTAAAAAAGGCTTGTTTTACATAATCTAACTCTAAATTGCGGTTAAGCAGTGACATTCGAACATCTTTTACACGATTTCGAGTTTGAAGCCGGTTGAAAATGGGAATGTTTAAGCTAAAACCTAATACTTCGCTGGAATTATCTTTTAATTGTCGCTTAAAGATAATATTCTCAGCACCTGATCTTCGTCCATATCCTGTAGAATAACTCATACTAAAGCTCAAAGTAGGCCAATAAGCAGCCTGCGCCACTTTTAAACGATGTTTTTCTCCTTCTAATCGATAAGAAGCCTCTTTAATATGTGGTTTTATTTGTATGGCTTGTTGATAAATTTCTTCGGGAGGAAGAATACTACTGATATTTTCAGCTATGACATCACCCATTCGTGGTTCTTGAATATCAAATTGACTGATATCACGTAAATTTAAGGCTTGTGATAAATCCAATAGAGAAGATTCTAAATTATTTTGAGCATTTTGACGATTCAATTCATCATTCGCCAATTGCGCCTTAATGTCATAAAGTTGTGCTAAAGGAACTTTATCTCCTTCATACAAAATGCGCGTTTTCTCTACCTGCTCTTTAGTTTGTGCTACTTGGTCTTCAGCAATTTTCAATAATTCTTTTTTGAATAACACTTCTAAAAAATAGGTTGTCACTTGAATTTCTAAATTTTCTTTTGCCTTATTCAAACCTTCAACAGTCGCTAACAAATCTAACTTGCTAGCTTTTACTTCATTTGGAATTCTAAAACCCGTGAATAAAGGAAGCGATGAATGTACATTAAAATTCGTTGACATTGAATTTTGACTTTCAGAAATTTGTGTGGCTACATTTGTAGAACGTCCAAAACTAAAGTTTTGCCCCATTCCAACGTTTAAATCAGGTAAACGACTATATTGATTGGTTTTAACAGCTAAGTCAGATTGACTTACAGCAACCTCTTGTTGCTTCAAATTGATGTTATTTTCAATCGCATATTCCACACATTGCCGAAGAGTCCATTTTTGCTGTGCAAATAGAATAACCGGCAATAAGAATACAACAGCTAAAAATAGTTTGCGTATCATAGATTTTTCTTCTTCATTAATTAGCATGAGCCTGCAACTGTTTTTTATCGAATATTTCATTACCTCTAACCTTTTCTCCAAGAGAAAGCCCCCCTTTCACCTCTACTTTAATGCCATCTGACAAGCCTATTTGTATAGAACGCTTATCAAAATCTTGTTTTGTTTCATTCTCAGATTTCAGAACATAAACAAAAGTAGAGTCTCCTGAAAATTCAATGGAGTTTTCGGGTACACAAATTGCATCTTCCACTCGAGCTAATACAATTTCGGCATTTGCACTATATCCTGCACGTATTTTCACGGAATCC
>JAAZIT010000075.1 GCA_012800685.1 Clostridiales bacterium | reverse complement strand
CTTTAGTGATATTATAAAAGTTTTTAAGCGGTGACGGTAGCAATTACAAGTAAACCATATGGTATCCCGCTTGTGTGTGAGTTGGAATAGTAGGATTAATAAATAAATCCCTTTGTTTCATGTTGCGTTTCTCACGAGGTGTGTGTTGGAATATAAGAGGATTGTTAAAGATATCATCGGTAAGCTGTTGCACCTCTCATGAGGTGTGTGAGTTGGAATCATGCCCTGCAAGCAGGTTTTGTGCTAGGTTACACGTTGCGCCTCTTACGAGGTGTCTAAGTTAATAAATGTAGAGGTAAAAAATTTTAGTGCTAATAAAAAAGTATAATTTATATAATAGAAAAGATTTTTAAAAAATATTCTAATTATATAATAGTGAATAAAAAGGACAGGATTTTATGAGTAGAAAAGTACGACCAGTTAGAGTAGGCAATCTAACTCTCGACGGAAATAAAATATATATTCAATCTATGCTTAATGCTCCAGCAGAGAACATTGATGAAAGCGTTAAGCAGGCAATTGAGCTTGAAAAGGCTGGTTGTGAAATAGTTCGTGCGGCAATACCTAATATGGAAGCTGTGGCACTTATTCCTGCTATAAAGAAAAATGTTTCAATTCCTTTAGTTGCGGACATTCACTTTGATTACAGGTTAGCTTTAGCAGCTTGTGAGGCAGGAGTTGACAAGATAAGAATAAATCCAGGCAACATTGGCTCAATCGACAGAGTTAAGGCAGTTGTTAATGCTTGTAAGGCTAAGAATATTCCAATTAGAATTGGGGTAAACTCAGGTTCGCTTGAAAAGGATTTGTTAGCAAAATACGGTTCACCTACTCCAGAGGCTTTAGTTGAAAGTGCGAAAAGGCATATTAAAATTTTAGAAGATTGTGATTTTTACGATATAGTTATTTCAATAAAATCATCAAATGTTTCAACCATGATAAACGCATATAGGCTTTTAGCCAAAAGCTATGATTATCCACTTCATTTAGGAGTAACCGAGGCTGGCACTGAACGAATGGGTATAATTAAGTCCTCATTTGGAATAGGCAGTCTTTTAGTTGACGGAATTGGCGAAACAATTCGTGTATCATTAACTGACAGCCCTATTAAGGAAATCTATGCAGCAAAGGATATTTTAAAATCAATTGGAAAAGGGCAGGGTGTTAAAATTGTTTCGTGCCCAACCTGTGGAAGAACAAAAATTGATTTAATTGGGTTGGCTAATAAGGTTGAGATTCTCACTAAGGATATTGAAAAGGACATTACAGTGGCTGTAATGGGATGTGTGGTAAACGGAATTGGCGAGGCTGGCGAGGCTGATATTGGTATAGCTGGTGGAGACGGTTGTGCCGTTTTATTTAAAAATGGTGAAAAGCTTTATAGGGTTTCTGAGGATAAAGCTTTGGAGGCACTTATGGTTGAAATAGATAAATTATAATGAGGAATAAAAAATGTTAAAAGACACTATCGAGGTTTTCTTTAAGGAGTATATAGATTTAATTCCTAAAGAAATGCTAGAAGCGAAAATACTTAAATTTTACATAAATGAAGCTAATAGTGCGGTAAAGCTAGATGTTGCATTAGGGCTTTTAGTTAAATACGACACGATTAAACAATTTGAAGTGAGTCTCGGAAAAGCGTTAGGTTTAAACAGGTTAATAATAAATTGCAAATATGCTCCTGATGCTTTTTCTGTGGATTATCTACCTGAGATTTCAAGGTTTTTAGCTGAGAAGGTATCGGTTGTAAATGGCTTTTTAAATGGCGCAACAGCAGTATTAGATAACGGAGTTTTCACAATTAACCTAGTTAATGGTGGTTGTGATATAATGAAAAAAGCCAATGCCGATATTGAGCTTTCGGCTTTGATTTTTGAAATGTTCCATATAAAAGTGACAGTTGAATTTACAGGAGTAACTTCTATTAGTGTTAAAGAACATAAGAGACTTATGGACGATGAAATGGCAAGCTTGCCACCGCCTGTATTTAGTGAACCGCCTGCCCAAAGCTCTGGTGCAGGAAAGTCTAGTAAGAATAAACCAATTGAGTTTACAACATGTAGCTTGGATTTTTCAAAACAATATCTTAATGGCGAAAATGCAACTGTGATTATGGGCACAAGCATTAGTCCTAGCTACAAATTCTCTGAACTTGGTACTTTAAATGCAGATAGTGGGGATGTTGTTGTTTGGGGAGATGTTTTTGGTGTTGACGCTCGAGAACTTAGAAATGGTGCAAAGATTGCCATAATTTACATAACTGACTATACTGGTTCTTTCTCTCTCAAAATATTTGCCTCAAATAGAGGTGGAAAATACAATAAGTTCCCTCGTGCAAAGCTTGATGAAGCTTTGGGACATGTAAAAAAGGGAGAAACTATTGTCGTTCGTGGAAAAGTTGAAGAGGACAATTTCGATCATTCAGTAAATATAGTACCAAGCGATATTATGGTGGTTGGGCGTGACAAAAAAATGGATAAGTCTGAACACAAGCGTGTTGAACTTCACTGCCATACTAATATGTCCGCAATGGACGCTTTAGCTCCTGCGGACAAGCTAGTTGAAAGAGCTTATAGTTGGGGGCACAAGGCATTAGCTATTACAGATCATGGTGTTTGTCAAGGCTATCCTGATGCTCAAAATGCAGTGGACAAGATACGCAGAAATGGCGGAGATTTTAAATTATTGTTTGGCGTTGAGGCATATCAGGTTAATGATGAAGTTAAGATTGTAAAGGGCAATGACACAAGGCTATTAACTGATGAGGTTATTGCATTTGACCTTGAAACAACTGGACTTTCGTCACAAACAGAGCGTATTATAGAGATTGGTGCTGTAAGAATAAAAAACTTTGAAGTGGTTGATGTTTTTAACACTTTTGTAAATCCAGAAATGCCTATTTCCGCTAGAAGTGTTGAGATAACAGGTATAACTGACTCAATGGTTTCAAATGCACCAAAGGAAAGAGAAGCCTTTGAAAGCTTTAAAGCGTTTTGTGGGGATAATCCAGTTCTAGTTGCACACAATGCAGGATTTGATATTGGATTTATTTCAGCCTGTTCAATAAGGCAGGATATAGAATTTAGTTTTTCATCTTTAGATACAGTTGAGCTTGCTAGAAATATGCTTCCGGAGCTTAAAAAACACAAGCTTGATACTGTAGCAAAGCATCTTAAGTTTGGGGAATTTGAACATCATAGAGCATCAGATGATGCAGAGGTATGCGGAAGGATTTTTACCACTTTAGGAAAAAGATTAGTTGATTCCCACCCACAGGTTAAGGTGACCTTTGATAAGGTAAACTCAATGATTGGTGTTCCAGATGTAAACACAATTCGACGCTCCTTTCATCAGATTATAATTGCTAAAAACAAGGTTGGTCTGAAAAACCTCTATAAACTCGTTTCAGATTCAAACTTAAAATACTTTTATAGAACTCCAAGAATACCTAAATCGGAGCTTATTAGGCACCGTGAGGGTTTAATTATAGGAAGTGCCTGTGAGGCGGGTGAGCTTTTCAAAGCTGTTGTTGGTGGAGCTACCCATGAGGAACTGCTCCAAATAGCAAGCTTTTATGATTATCTTGAAATTCAGCCAGTTGGAAACAATGAATACATGATAAGAAATGGCGAGGTAAGAACCATTGAGGGCTTACAGCAGTTTAACAAGATTATTGTTCAGCTAGGAGACGAGCTAGGTATTCCGGTTTGTGCAACTGGTGACATACATTTTCTTGATGAAACAGACAAGGTTTTTAGAGCAATCTTACAAGCTGGAAAAGGCTTTAAAGATGCTGATAATCAAGCACCTTTATATTTTAAGACAACAGAAGAAATGCTTAAAGAATTCTCTTATTTAGGAGAAGAAAAGGCATTTGAGGTTGTTGTAACTAACACAAATCTCATTGCGGATATGGTTGACGGAGATTTAAGACCATTCCCAAAGGGTACATATACTCCGTTTATTGAGGGCGCAGTTAGGGAGCTTCAAGTAATTTGTTGGAAAAATGCCTGTGATATGTATGGAAATGTTGATTCTGAAACAATTGAAATTCCTGATGGGGAAACTGGAATAAACGAACCCTTTAAGGAACACGTTCCAGAGGTTGTTTATAAGCGATTAGACCGTGAGCTTACTTCGATTATTAAGCATGGATTCGCTGTGCTTTATATGATTTCACAAAAGCTTGTAGCCAATTCAGTTGAAAATGGCTATCAGGTTGGTTCAAGAGGTTCAGTTGGTTCTTCATATGTTGCATATGCCTCAGGAATTTCTGAAGTAAATCCACTTGTGCCACATTACGTTTGTCCAAAATGCAACAATCATCATTTTATACTTGATGGCTCGGTGGGCTCTGGATACGACCTTCCAGAAAAAGAATGTGATAAATGCGGAACTTTGTTTCACCGTGATGGGCATGATATTCCTTTTGAAACTTTCTTAGGATTTGATGGGGACAAGGCTCCTGATATTGATTTAAACTTTTCTGGTGAATATCAAGCCTATGCTCATAAATATACAGAAGAGCTTTTTGGTGCTGATCATGTATTTAAAGCGGGAACAATTGGTGGTGTTGCTGATAAAACAGCCTATGGTTACGTTAAAAAGTACTTAGAAGAGCGTGGTAAAAATGTTAACCGTGCAGAAGAACAACGATTAGTATACGGCTGTACAGGAGTTAAACGTACCACTGGACAGCATCCAGGAGGAATGGTTGTTATTCCTAGTGACTATGATGTTTATGATTTCACTCCTGTTCAGCACCCTGCTGAAAAGTCTGATTCTGACATTGTCACAACCCACTTTGACTTTAATTCCTTACACGATACAATTCTAAAGCTTGATGAGCTTGGACATGATGTTCCTACACTTTATAAACACCTTGAGGACATGACAGGTGTTGATATTTTAACAGTACCTATGTCTGATGAAAAGGTATATTCTCTATTTACTTCACCTGAAGAATTAGGGGTTACAGCAGAAGAAATTGACTGTGAAACTGGAACATTAGCTATTCCGGAAATGGGTACTCCATTTGTTCGTCAAATGCTTATTGATGCCCAACCTACAAAGTTTAGTGATTTATTGCAAATTTCAGGACTATCACATGGTACAGACGTTTGGATTGGAAATGCCCAGGATTTAATCAAAGATGGAACTTGTACAATTTCAGAGGTCATCGGAACTCGTGATAGTATTATGACATATCTGATTTACCACGGTCTTGACCCTAAGCTCTCATTTAAAATAATGGAGATTACAAGGAAGGGTAATGCACCTAAGCTTCTAACAGATGAAATAAAGCAGGACATGATTAACCACAATGTTCCCCAGTGGTACATTGATAGCTGTCTAAAGATTAAGTATATGTTCCCTAAGGCTCATGCTGCGGCTTATGTTACATCAGCTATTAAGCTTTGTTGGTTTAAAATATACTATCCACTTGAGTTCTATGCTGCTGTTTTTACCGTTCGTGGTGATGACTTTGATGCTGAAACAGCAATGAGAGGCAAGGCTTACACTAAAGCTAAAATAGACGAGCTTATGGCTAGAGGAAATGAGCGAACTGCAAAAGAAAGCGGCGTTTTAGATACGCTACAGCTTATTCATGAAATGATGTGCAGAGGATTTGAGTTCTTGCCAATTGATATTAATAAATCTCATTCTGACGTTTACAAAATAGAAGATGGGAAGCTTAGACTTCCTTTCTGCTCAATGAATGGAGTTGGCGTAAATGCAGCAAAAGGCTTATATACGGCGGCTCAAGAAGGTGGATTTATTTCCATTGAAGAGTTCCAAAAGATGAGTGGCGTTTCAAAAACTGTTATTGAATCTTTAACCTCTCAAGGCGTTTTCGGCGATTTACCTGAAAGCAATCAAATAGGATTTTTCTAATTTGTTTAATTGTACAATTGACTTAGGCAGTTAAATATGGTATCATACTACTATGATAGCGTGATATCACTTCGTAGCGCTAAAGCGTCAAACTATAATTGCGAAGTTTAGATAGACTTAAAATCACTCCCAGAAAGGATTAAGCAGTAATGAAACGATATGATTTAATCACCCCAGAAGGAACAAGAGACTTGCTTTTTGAAGATTGTCTTTCAAGAAGAGATGTTGAAAAAAAGCTAGTTAACATATTTGAAAGCTTTGGCTACAGCGAGGTTGTAACACCTGGTATGGAGTTTTATGATGTATTTAGTGGAAACTCAAGAGGATTCAGACAAGAAAGTTTATACAAGCTTACAGATTCACAGGGCAGACTTATTGTAATGAGACCAGACTCCACAATTCCTATAGCAAGACTAGTTGCCACAAGACTAAAGGAGGCCAAGCATCCACTTAGACTTTTTTATAATCAAAGCATATTTGAAAACAACGCTTTGCTTAAAGGACGTTCTGATGAAATAGTTCAAGCGGGTATTGAGCTTATAGGCGGAACTTCATTAAAGCGTGCTGATTATGAAGTAATGTGCATGGCTATCCAGTCATTACAAACCTTTGACGAGGATAATTTTAGGTTTGAAATTGGACATATAGGTTACTTTAAAGAGCTTGTTTCAAAGCTTGGCGTTGATAAAAGAACTGCTGAGGAGGTAAGACTTCTTATCTCAGCTAAAAACTTTCCTGCACTTAACGACTTATTAGACGGAATTGCAGACAATCAAATTACTAGAACATTAAAACAGCTTCCTAGTATGTTTGGTGGAGTTGAGGTGTTTGATAGGGCATCAGAGCTTTATACAAATGAAAAGATTGACGGAATTCTTTTAAATCTTCAAGAGGTTTATAACAGAATTTCAAGTCTTGGCTGTGAGGGCAAGATTTTGGTTGACTTTGGGATTGTTAGTCACACTGACTATTATACTGGAACTGTGTTCAAAGGTTATATTTCAGGTGTTGGACAATCTGTATTAAAGGGTGGACGTTATGACAAGTTAATAGGCGAGTTTGGAAAAGATGCAAATGCTGTAGGCTTTGGAATTAGCGTTGATGCTATTGCTAATTTTATCAGCAAAAAAGGCTGTTCACCGAAACACAAAAACCCTGATGTTATTGTTTATGGTATAAAGGGAAAAGTTGTGGAAGCTATTGCATATGCACAAAAGCTTGCCGCACAAGGCTTAATAGTTGAAAATAGCTTATTTGACACATATGAAGAAACTGAAATCTATGCTAAGGAAAAAAACATTCCAAAAATAATAGTTGTAGATGATGAAATAAAGGAGGTCTGCTGCGATGAATAAACCACTTAGAATTGCACTAACAAAGGGCAGACTAGAAAAAGACACTATAGGTCTTTTTGAAAAGATTGGTTACGATTGTACTGCTGTTAAGGAAAAGGGAAGAAAGCTTATTCTTCCAATAACTGACGGAAATATAGAGGTTGTTCTTGCAAAGGCTAATGACGTAATTACATATGTTGAGCATGGTGTTTGTGACATTGGTGTTGTTGGTAAGGACACAATCATGGAAATGAAGGGTAAGTTTTTTGAGCTTGCTGATTTAGGATTTGGTAAGTGTAAATTTGCTTTAGCTACCAAAAAAGGTGAAAAATTTTATGGTGGATATGACATAAAAACTATTGCAACAAAATATCCAAACGTTGCTAGAAATCATTTTGAAGCAAAGGGAATGGATATTGAAATTGTTAAAATAGAGGGCTCTGTTGAGCTTGCTCCACTTTTAGAGCTTTCTGATGGAATAGTTGATATCGTTGAAACTGGTACAACTCTTAAAGAAAATGGTCTTGAGGTTATTGAGGATATTGCTCCAATCTCTGCAAGACTTATTGTGAACATGGTAAGCATGAAGCTTAGACAAAAGGAAATTGAAGCACTAGTTAAACTAGTTGAAGACAATATATAAGGAGGGAAAATTATGGCTCTTATTAACAAGATATTTGCAAATGGGCGTGACGAGGAAGAATTTTTCGCTCAGCTTGAAAAGAGAAACAGCGAAACTGACAAAAAGGTTACAATAGCAGTTTCTGAAATTATCGATGATGTTAAGGAGAACGGTGATAAAGCCGTTATGGCTTATACAAAGCAGTTTGATGGTGTAAAACCACGATACTACGAAGTTCCAAGAGATGTAATAAACGATGCTTTAACAACAGCAGACCAAAGGTTTGTTGACGCTCTTTTAAATTCAATGGAAAATATTACTGAATTCCACAACAGACAAAAATCACAAAGCTTTATTGATACAAAGGAAAACGGAGTTATTCTAGGGCAAAAAGTTAAAGGACTCAATAGAGTTGGACTTTATGTTCCTGGCGGTACTGCGGCTTATCCATCATCTGTTTTAATGAATGCTGTTCCTGCAAAAATTGCTGGTGTGAAAGAAATAATTATGGTTACACCCCCTCTAAAAAACGGACAGCCTAATAAAGACATCCTTGTTGCTGCTGCTATTTGTGGAGTTGACAGGATTTTCTTAGCTGGTGGTGCTCAAGCAGTTGCTGCATTAGCTTACGGAACAGAAGAAGTTCCAAAGGTTGACAAGATTGTTGGACCTGGAAACATTTACGTTGCAACGGCTAAAAAACTACTCTATGGTGTTGTTGATATTGACATGATTGCTGGGCCTAGTGAGATTCTAGTTCTAGCTGACCACAAAGCAAACCCACGATATATTGCCGCTGACTTAATGTCACAGGCTGAGCATGATGTTCTTGCTTCTTCAATTTTAGTTACAACTAGTGAAAGAATTGCTGATGAAACTATCGAAGAGCTTGAAAAACAGCTACCAACTCTTTCAAGAGCTAGTATTATTTTAAGATCACTTTCTGATTTTGGTGCTGTAATTATTTGTGAAAACAAGGATCAAGCCTGTGATATTGCAAACCGTCTCGCACCAGAGCATTTAGAGGTTCTTTTTGAAAACCCTATGGAATATTTAGGAAGACTTGATAATGCAGGTTCTATATTCCTAGGTGCATTCTCTCCTGAACCACTTGGGGATTATTATGCAGGACCAAATCACGTATTACCTACAAGCGGAACTGCAAGATTTTTCTCACCTCTCTCAGTAAACAGCTTTGAAAAGCGTTCAAGCTATATTTTTTACACAGAAGATGCCCTTAGAGAGGCTAAAGACGATATAATGCTAGTTGCAAAAAAAGAGGGACTTACAGCTCACGCCAATGCAATCAAGGTTAGATTTTAATTAAATTTTTAAGGAGTGATTGCAATGAATATTAATAAAACGTGGGAGAGTAATGTAAGAAAAGTTGTTCCATATATACCTGGTGAACAGCCAAAGGACATAAATGTAATTAAGCTTAACACCAACGAAAATCCATACGGTCCTTCACCTAAGGTTAGGAAGATTTTAAATGAATACAATGACTCAAACATGAGACTTTACCCAGACCCTAATTCAGATGTTTTGGTTAATGCATTATCTGAAAGATACAGGGTTAAGCCCTCACAGGTGTTTGTTGGGGTTGGTTCTGACGATGTTATTTCAATGGCTTTTTTAGCTTTCTTTAATTCTAAAAAACCTATTTTATTCCCTGATATAACATATTCTTTTTATGATGTTTGGGCAGAGGTTTATGGTGTTAAATATGAAACAAAACCTTTAAATAGCGATTTTACGATTAATCCAAATGATTATAAGGTGGAAAACGGTGGAATTATATTCCCAAACCCTAATGCTCCTACTGGAGTGCTAGAGAGTCTTGAGCTTGTTGAAGATATTGTTAAGTCAAACTCAAAATCTGTTGTAATGATAGATGAGGCATATATTGATTTTGGAGGGGAAAGTGCGTTGTCTTTAGTTGACAAGTACGAAAACCTTCTGGTAATTCAAACCTTTTCGAAATCAAGGTCAATGGCAGGCATGAGAATTGGCTTTGCTATTGGAAGTGAAAAGCTTATTAAATATTTAAATGATGTTAAGTTTTCTATTAACTCATACACCATGAATCCTCTAACACAGCTTTGTGGTGCAGAGGGAATT
>JAAZIT010000074.1 GCA_012800685.1 Clostridiales bacterium | reverse complement strand
TAGGAGCATACAAACTAACTAACAAAATACGCAGATGTTTTCAGTAACACTATTTAAATAATGTTATAAATATCTTATAATTTTAATTATTCAAATAAATATAAAATTAATTTGTACTATTCTTTAAACATTATGCTTCTTTTTTATATTTCTCATTGCCAGTTTATGTCGATTTTTGACATCATGCCTTAGTGACGACAACAGTTCATCAAAAGAAACGGGGAAAATTTCAGATTGTTCCGATAATGATAGCAAAAAGGAAACAAACTCTGAAGATAAAAAAAGAGGATAAGCCTTGTACAGTTGGTGAATACGTAAAAAATGATACGTGGCAAATCTCACTGCTTGATGCCAAGGAATTTGACAAAATTGAAGATGGCGAGTATTTATCAGACGAACCAGATGAGGGAAAGAAGTTTCTTGTTCTGTTTTTTGAAGTTGAAAACATTTCATCAGAGGATGATTATTTTAACTATTTTTTTCATGGAAAGTTATTTAGACGGTTATAGCACCGATATTGAAATTCTTATAGTTGATGTAGAAGGAAATACTCTTCTTTCTGGAGATGTTCCAGCTGGTAAAAAGCTAAGGGTTATTTAGCTTGGCAGGTTGAAGAGGATTGGAAATAATTAGAATTTATTTATAATGATAGCTTTGGGGATTCAAAAAAATGCCCCTAAATTTATGGTTACTCCAGAAAATATAAAATAAACAACATCTTAAGCATTCTATTATTTACATAGTAGAATGCTTAATTTTTATGATTTCTTTCTACTCCTGTTTTTGTGCGAAAACAACTAGGTGTTTTATAAATATATGTTATAATAGAGTTAGCTTTAGTGTGAAATTGTAAAGTATTGCTAAAGAATAGTATGCACGGTTTTGTACATTAAAAAATTAATTAATGGCAAATATGATGCACTTATAAAATATTAATTTATAAATCCTGATATAATTAACAAATTAACCAAGTGGGAAATGAGGAAAGAAATGTATTACTTATCAACATATTTATCACCTATAGGTATGCTTACCATGGCTTGTGATAGTGACAACCTTGTTGGCTTATGGATTGAAGGGCAAAAATACTTTGGCAATACAATTCCAAAAGAATCAGAAATTAAGAATGACACAAAAGTCTTTATAACCACTAAAAAATGGTTAGACAGATATTTTTCAGGTGAAAAACCTAACATTTCCGAATTGCCATTAGCCCCTATTGGCAGCGAATTTCGCCAATCTGTATGGAGCATTTTATGTGAACTTCCATATGGTAAAGTCATTACTTACGGAGAAATTGCAAAAAAGATAGCTTTAAAAACAAACAAGAAAATTATGTCCAGTCAAGCGGTAGGCGGTGCTATAGGACACAACCCAATATCAATTATCATACCCTGTCACCGAGTTGTTGGCTCAAATGGGAGATTAACAGGTTTTTCTGGTGGAATTGATAAAAAGATAAAACTACTGGAATTAGAAGGCGTTGATATGTCAAATTTGTTTACACCTTAAAAGGGTTGTTGTCAATACATATTCAATTAGTTCAGGTTAACAAATCGGTTATTTGGCTTAGAAATTGTTCTTTTCCGTTCACCTCCCCTTTCCAACCTGATATGATGGATTCCAGCAACATTTTTTTGAAAACGCTGTCCATAAAACCTGCATTTCTATGTACAGTTATAAGTACAAAGATCACTTCATAAAACTGTTCTTTTGCAAGGCGTTCAATCAGCATTTTCATCGTAGACAAGTTCATGTGTTCCTCGTCCGGCGTACAGATTAAATACCACCAGCCGGAATATCTGTTTATCCAATTCAGAAAACGGACAGTGTGCTTATCCCTTTTTGTTAGTTTTTCCACATCTCTTTACCTCCCACTGTCATTTTGTCTTTTCATGATTGCCTAAAATCTGTGTTGCCAACTTCAAGGCAATCGCCATATGACGCTTTTTCTATTTGGTAACACTCCACGCCATTGAGCAAAAACTCACGGATTTGTTGAATATCTGCCCGTTCAAAGATTCCTGTAATGTAATTCATAGCTAAAAATCACCTCTTTTGATATGTTTCTTGCCGTGTCCATAAAATATTTACAATTTATTTTGAGCATGTATATGATGACATTTCATCCATTGTGGTATGTATAAATCATTAGGCTGACAATCAAGTGATTTGCAAATTTTCGGAACATATTCGCTACGAAAAACTTTTCTGCCGTTTAACAAATCGCTGAAACTGCGTTCTGTAAATCCAGCTTTCTCGGCAACAAATTTTTGTGTTGTTCCATTGGTCCTCAGTATGCGTTTGATGTTTATTACAGCTAAATCTTTCATATTAACCCCTCCCTTCTCACTCAAGTTTCTTGTTCTATAGACAGTTTAGCGTAACTTTCTTGAGAAGAAGTACACGAAAACCAAGTATTTAACTTGTGTATTATTAACAAATCTCAAACTTCTTGTGATTTTATCTTCATTTATCGTATCTAATCATTTATAATGTTTATATAATAAGAAATGGAGAAGTTTATTTATGAGTATAGGTGATAGAATAAAGGAAAAACGTATAAATCTTGGTTTTTCACAAGTTGAATTAGCAAAGCTAATTGGTGTTACTAAAGGAGCAGTGGGAAATTACGAAAACGATACAAGCATACCAAAAACAGAAATTCTACTAAGGATTTTTGATGCACTAAAAACAGACGCAAATTATTTGTATCAAGATTATATGGAAGACAACAAAGACGATTTTATTTTACAAGACCGTGAGAAACAAAAGATATTAGTTTTTAGAAAACTTGACAGTTTTGGTAAAGATTTAGTTAACACGGTGTTAGATATGGAGTCCATGCGTTGTGAAAATCAACATGTTAAAGGCAATAACATTAAAGTTAGCAAGCCAAACATGACCAAAGCAATCATTGCAGCCTATGAGGGTGGAATGATTGTCAGAGAAGTTCCTGACGATTTGCCTAATATAGACGAATTGCTACCAGACATTGATGACTTGTTAGATTAAGTAAAATATTATATTTATTCCTAATTTTTAACTGAATAATAATTCCTGTGGATTCTTTTCTCTTATTAGTGTAAAATAATACTAAAGTTCCAAATTATACTAATAAGAGGGAGAGTTATTATAAATGGATAATATAAGCAATGCGGTGGAGGACATAAAAAAAAGCTATGCCGTTAAAGGCACAACTGATATCGGTATTATAAATCGGATTCTAGGAAACGAGGGTTGTAGGATATCCACATATAAAAAAGCACACAAGCTAATCAAAGCACATAATCTTCAAAGTTTTACCGAGAAATATCGTGCGTTTACATATAATTACAATGACCAAAAAATAGTTTTACATCGTGACGAGTTAAAAGATGAACAATTAATTTTCGCTTTGGCACATGAGATTGGACATATAGCTTTAGGTCACAATGAATATAACAAAAAAACAGAAGCAGAAGCAGATGAGTTCGCACGGTTGTTAGTAGGTTTAAAACCAAAGCAATCTTTTAACAAACGAATTGTTTTTAGAATTGATATAATTATCAGTATTATAGCAACGATTACAATATTGATAAGTGTAATAATGGATATGAGAAATGTATACGTCACTGCTAGTGGTGCACGATATCACCGTAAAGACTGCTATCATCTAACCAATAGAAGCTATCATTCTATTACTATAGAAGACGCCACTGAAAATGGCTACACTCCTTGTAAAACCTGTCGACCTGGCACTATTTTTTTTGACTTTGTATTGTCGAATTATGTCGAAAGACATATTGTTTTAACTGAAATACCATTATTATATAAATAAACAGTAAACACTATATTAATGTGTTGAATTTTGGTATTTTTTGTGATACAATTAATCTATAAATTTAACAGGAGGTATTGTATAATGGGGAAAGAAAATAATAAATCAAAAAAGGGCTTGGGCGGTGGTGTTATTGTAGCCATTATTATAGTAATAGTGATTGTAGCGATAGGGCTAAATGGTAATTCCGACAAAAAAGACAAGGATTCATCGTCAAAAAAGTCAGTTTCAACTGATAGTAAAGGTGAAAAGAAAGCTGACAAGACGTATCAATCTATTTTAGATGAATACTCTGCTAAAATTCGTGAGGCTACTCCAGGTCTAATTGATGAATACAATGCAGAAGCACAAACAAATACAAATGGTTTAACAGGGCTTGCCGAAATTTCAAATAGTAAGATTTCAAAACTTGCTGAAATTTCAAATGAAGGGGTCGAGAAAATGGCTAGTTTACATCTTGTTTCTGGCACTGGTGAGTATAGTGAATACGAAGAATGGGCAAAAAAATTAATGGACGTATACACTGAAGAAGCCTCAAAGATTTCTGATGCATATATAAATTCAGCTACATAAAAAAACAAATACCCCTTACCGACCAAAATCAGTAAGGGGTTAATAATAAGTATAGGAGTGGAAATCATGGCAAGACCAAAAAAGGAGAAGCCAAACCACGCAACAGGTATGTATGAAGTAAAAGTGACGGTAGGTAAAACCTTCGAAGGCAAGCCGATACGAAAAAGCTTTTATAGTAAGACTAGCAAAGCTACTGCAAGGGCTAAGGCTAATGATTACCTTGTCAATCAAAGAATAGCACATCAGACTGGGACTAACTTTGTTAACACTGAAATACCATTTTCTAAATGGGCAAATAAATGGCTTGAAACATATAAAAAACCAAATGTTAAACCACACACATATAAGTGGACTTATAAAACCAATATAGATAAATACTTAGTTCCGTTCTTTTACAATGCTTGCTTAAACAACATCACTTAATCAGATATACAACGGTATTTTAATAATCATAAACTTTTGGCGTTGTCAACACTAAAACGCCAAAAATCAATGCTGTATGATATTTTTGATTTAGCTATAGAAAATGAATTTTGCATTAGAAACCCAGTAAAGAGCATTATTATTACATCTGACAAACCGAAAAACGAAAAAAAATCATATACTCTAGCCAAATCTAATCTAATATTAAAATCAGCAAATAATGGGGATAAATGGGGGTTGTGTGTGTACATAGCACTGACTATGGGGTTAAGGCGTGGAGAAATCTTAGGCTTAAAATGGAGTGATATAGACTTAGAGGAAAAAACCATGCACATCTTAAGAGCAGTTGAACCAGACACAAAGGGCGAGCCTCAAGACGGCGAACTTAAATCAAAAGATTCTAATAGAATTCTACCGTTTAACAATGATGTTAGCTTAGTCTTGAAAGATGTACAGCGTAAAAGCGACTATGTTATTGCAGGTAATACCAAATGGGGTTACACATCAATCTATGGATTTGACAAGGGCTATAAAAAATACATGAAAGAATTAACTGACAAGTTGGAGCTTCCATACTTGTCTCCTCATGAATTAAGACACACCTGTGGAACTGTTATGCGTGAAAAAGGAATTGACTTATATACTATCAGTCGTTTCTTGGGACACTCTGACAGTAAGATTACAGGATCGACCTACGTACACAACGATATCGAGGTGCTACGCAAGAGATTATATCCGTAATCTTATTATTTTTTTGAGTACAAATGTCGTAGTAAGTGTCGTAGTAGCAAAAAAGGCATAAAAAAACGACGTTGAGAAAGTCTCTCAAACGCCGTAGTTAAAGGCTTGGTGCGGTAAATGGGACTATTGAACTAGTTCAAGTCTGCATACTCACAAAAAACTAGAGACATAACACTCGTTTCCTCGTGTCATGTCTCTAGTTTGGTGCGGTAAATGGGACTTGAACCCATACGTCTTGGACACACGCACCTCAAGCGTGCCTGTCTGCCGATTCCAGCACTACCGCAAATATACTTGTCTTAATTATTGACTTTCTTAGGGTTACTTATATAAATCTTTCTTCTTAAGACTTTACTATTATATCATTTTTACGATTGGTTGTCAACACGCATTTTAACACATATGGTTTTGTGGTATAACTATTAAATTGTTGATTTTGCACAAGGCACTTGAATATATATTTCTTAAGGACTACACCATTATACATGTAACTGTTAAAGATATTTATATTCACTATTTCTTAACACCGTATATTTATTTCTAATGATTTTCTGAACAATTTATTTTTCTATATTTAAAAAATATAGAACCCCAACCATTGTATTTTTACGATGATTGGGGCTTTATTTTATTATAACCTATGCCCTAGCTATTTTCTTATACTCTTTTTGTGCGTACATATTTTTATCTGCCAACATAATAAATTCATCAAACCGTACACTACTATCAATTGCCTTAACAACATATCCCCAACTCGATGAAACACGGTAAGGCTTTTGGGAATTTTTATTATACTCTTCAAGATTTTTTTCAAAGCTTTGCACAAACTTTTGGGCTAGCTCCTCGGTATAGTCATAGCCTATAACCTCGAATTCGTCGCCACCAAAGCGTGAACATATTTCACCATTAACAGCAGCTTTGTCGAGTGCTCTTCCAACTTGGATTAAAGCATTATCCCCCTCAATATGTCCGTACAAATCATTAATTGGCTTTAATTCGTCCAAATCAGTAACGAAAACCATGACTTTCTTTTCTGAATCGCAGGCTTTTCTATATATCTCATCAGCCCAATTATAAAGACCACGTCTATTATAAAGCCCTGTTAACATATCTTCAACATACATTTTTTCAAGCTCTCTTGAATATGATGTAAGCTCCTCGCGAATTCTTGCGTTTTCCATAGCTGAAGACAATTGTATTCTCCAGCTATTAAAAAGCGAGATAGAGCCAACATGGTCGTCAACACTTAAGCAGATATAACCAAAAGACACTTCCTGATAATGAATTGGAGCAAAATAAAAAGTTTGTCCGTCATCATTCTCCTCTAAAAGTGCTGGAATAATATCCTTAGTTTCAAATGTAAATCCCTCAAGGTATTCATTATTTTCTCTACGGATTTTAATAGTCATTTTTTCAGGATAGCCTGGTCTTTTAATATTTTTTGATACCATTAGTCCGTCCTGTTCAATGCAGCTATCAAATTTATCAGCAATACACAAATAAAATTTATCCGCATAAATATCTTCAACAAATTCCTCAAGGAGCTTATAAATTTGTTTAATTGTCACAGCTGAATTTAATTTTTCGCTCATTCTAATTAAACGCACGGAAAAATCCGTAATATCGTCAATTCTTTGATATAAAAATGATATTAAATTATTATCATCGCTATCCCCCTTTTCAAAGCAACCACAGCTTTCAGAAATAACAAGCTTATTATTAATAATATAATTTTTAACTTCATCTCTTGGAAGTGCCATAACCTCAGGAATAATATCAATAGCTTTTTCTCCTGCCTCATAATATGGCATTGCCACTGTGGTAAGCGACGGATTATTTGCGTGTGAAAATCTTGTTCCGCCAAACCCTGTAACAATTACATCATTAGGAATGGAATAACCATTAGCCTTTAGCTCTCTTATTATACCGATAGCCATTGTATCGCATTCACATATAATTGCTTTTGGGATTCTATTACCCAATTTAATATATTCTCTTAATCTTATAGCAGCAATATCCTCATTACATTCGCCATATAAAATCATGTTTTTATCTATTTCAATTCCAAAATTATTAAAAATTTTTTGGTAAGCATTATATTTATCACTATTTCCTTCAAAGGAGCTAACATACATATAGTCATTTATTCCATGATATCTAACCAAATGGTCAACAACTTTAT
>JAAZIT010000073.1 GCA_012800685.1 Clostridiales bacterium | reverse complement strand
CACTGACCTTTAGCACGGGTGTTTTGCGCACAAAGTAACAGTATGCAATAGGCAATGCGCTGATTGTGTACAGTGCCCATGGGATAATGCCCCAGTGGAAGAACGTGTACGCGCCCGACCACTCTGCCGCTTCCCAGCTTAGCGGTTCTAGCCCCAGAGCTGGAGCTTTGTAATACTCGACCCACTCGATTGGAGCCCAGTATAATATAGCGGCCGCAATTCCGGCAGTGAAAAGCGTTGCGACCCAAGTAAAGTCTCTGAACTCGGGCTTTTCGTCTGCCTCTCCGAACTTTATCTTTCCGTATTTGGAAAAGGAAAAATACAAAACGCCGACAACGGACATAATACCGGCCCAGGTATAGATAAATCCGAGTTTGTCCACAACAAAATGAAATGCGTTCTGCATAGCGGCGCTCGTAGCCGATGGAAATGTAAATAATGCCAGCACCAGTACAAGTATGAGCGTAACCGATACGGTAAATACCGGCACATCGAGTATACCGCCTTTAACTTTTCTACCATTCATAAAATTGTCTCTCCTTTTGGGCATATGCCACAAGTTGTGTTTTAACTTTATCAAACAGAATAATAAAACACAAGAGAAAACTAATCAGATGATTATTTTTTGTAAAATATGTTTAAAAATCAAACGCTGGTTTTGTTGATTATTTTGAAATTATCCTAAAATGGGTTAATTTAACGACCTGATTTCTAATCGGCTGTTGACATATTTGTGTTCATCGTGTAACATTTCTCAAACCGTAATGATTTTTAATGTAGTTCAAAAATTGGGGAGATTGCTTTATGGCAAGTGCAAATAAGAAGAGCTTAGAAAACCAACTTATAAAAAAGCAGCGTGTCATGCGTTATTTTATAGACGCTGCACGTGAGATAGCAAATGAGAATGGCTTGAGTGGCGTTACAATACGCTCGGTGGCGGACAGGGCCGGCTACAACAGTGCGTCACTCTACAATTATTTTAATAATCTTGATCAACTCATGGCTTTCACAAGCATAGATCTTGTTTCCAACTGGCTACATGAACTGATTGAAATTCTTGAGGGCGACGGCGATGAACTCGATAAATACATCATGGGCTGGAAAACTTTTAGCCTGCACTCGTTTCAGGATCCACCAGGGTTTGCTTATATCTATGCATCCGAAAACACGGATATGGCTATAACGTATTTTGAGGAATATTTTGAAATATTTCCGGAGCCGTGCGACAACATTCCGGAGGATATTCTGAACCTCTATAAGAAAAAAACATTGCTCGAGCAGGAAAAGCTAATGATAGCTCCCTGCGTTAAGGCTGGCTTCTTCGACGAAAAAGACGCTGAGGGCATTTATAGTCTTGCCCTTTTATTGCACAACGGCCTGTTATGGACGTTGACCAAAACCAATATCGAAAAATCCCCTCAGGAGCTGTCGGATGTTTTTATGAAGTATTTTGTAGAGTATATTCAAACGAAACTCAAAAAGACGAAAGATCTTACAAAGTATATTCCTTAACCAGAATTATTCACTATGCACACCACTGGGTGTGCATTTTTATATGCAATTTTTAATCATGTGATTAAAAATTTTTAAAATGATTAAAATTTCTCTTGACATTTAGTTGACAATGTGTTTATTATACTTTTAGAAATCGATCATTTGAAATTTTAAACAAATGATTAAAAATTTAATTATCTGAAAGGAGCACACATCATGAAAAACTTTGAGTACTACAATCCT
>JAAZIT010000072.1 GCA_012800685.1 Clostridiales bacterium | reverse complement strand
TATTTGATTTAAAGTATGTGCTACTTGGCACGCGTTCAAAGAAAATGCTAATACTCTTAAGAGGAATACAGATGGATATGTTAAAACACTTGCTAAAGTTATATCACATAAAGAGGTTCTTTGTAATAAAGAGGATAATAAGGGAAGACTAACTGAATATATTCGGTACAACTTACAAGTAAAATACCTAGTAAAAAACCAAAACTATGTTAAATGGATTGATTCAGACAATTATGATGAAAGCATTTATATTTATTTTGACACTGATAATCCCTATAATATAATTTTAGAAAACCAATTTGTTTAAACAGCTAATGATTCTGAATCTCTGGAGTCGTTATTTAAGGTTTTAGGAAGATTAATTTATGTTATTTTAATTATTATATTATGTTTTACTTATGATTTTTAATAAGATGATTTTTACATAAAAAGGCTTTCTTTATTACATATGAGCCACAAAGTCTAAAGGCTTTTTAATTGACAAAGGGGTATAAATATATTATAATTAATAGGTATTATTTTATTAAAATTATTTAAAGGAGTTTTTTAAATGAACAAAAATTTAAGAAAAGCAATTATTGCTGGTAACTGGAAAATGAATAAAACAAGATCAGAGGCTAAGGAGCTTCTTGAAGCTATTAAGCCACTTGTAGCAAATGCTGGTGAAGTTGAAGTTATAGCTTGCGTACCATACACAAATCTTGAAACTGCTGTAAACACAACAGAGGGTTCAAATGTTAAGATTGGTGCTGAAAATGTTCACTTTGAAAAGAGTGGCGCATATACAGGCGAGATTTCAGTTGATATGCTTACAGATTTAGGTGTTGAATATGTTGTTTTAGGACATAGCGAGAGAAGACAGTATTTTGGTGAAACTGATGAGACAGTTAACAAGAGAACAAAGGCCGCTCTAGCTGGTGGACTAAAGCCAATTGTATGTGTTGGAGAGCTTCTATGGGAGCGTGAGTGTAATATTACTGAAGAAGTTATTGCTCGTCAAATTAAGCTTGACTTATTTGGAATTTCTGCTGAAGATGTTAAGAAAACAGTTATTGCTTATGAGCCGGTTTGGGCTATAGGAACAGGTAAGACGGCTACTTCAGACCAAGCACAAGAGGTTTGCCTATTTATCCGTAATACTCTAGCTAAGCTTTACGACCAAGCTACTGCTGACGCTATTACAATTCAGTACGGTGGTTCAATGAATGCTGCAAACGCTGCTGAACTTCTTTCAAAGCCTGACGTTGACGGCGGACTAATTGGTGGAGCTTCACTTAAAGCTGAGGATTTCAACGCAATTATTCAAGCAGCAGTTAATGGCTAAATTGTTATTATTTTAATGAATTTATTTATGTTTATAAAAATTCATAAAAAAGATAGAGAAATTTACAACCGATTCTTCAAGCATTATTGCTTTTGAATGAGCAGAGTTGTTGATGATCAAGAACAAATAATAATTGCTTTAAAGCTGCTTATTGATAAATATTCCCCTGAATATAAAACTAGTGGAAATGATTATATGAAAAAGTATATTGAGAAGTCCGCTGTATCGGTTATTAAAATGGAAATCGAATATATTACAGGTAAGGAAAGAAAAGCTAAAGGAGATTAAATTATGGCAAAAAAACCTGTTGTCCTCGTTGTAATGGACGGTATTGGTTACTCAAAGTCGGGAATTGGCGACGCTGTTTCAGAGGCTAGAACACCCACTCTTGATAAGCTACTAAAGAATTACCCAAACACCTCACTAAAGGCTCACGGCGACGCTGTTGGTCTTCCGAGTGATGATGATATGGGAAACTCAGAGGTTGGACATAACGCACTTGGCTGTGGACAAATTTACGCACAGGGCGCTAAGCTTGTTAACGAGTCAATTGCAAGCGGAAAAATGTTTTCCTCAGAAACATGGAATGAAATTGTTGGAAATTGCGTAGCTAATGGATCAACACTTCACTTCATGGGACTTCTTTCAGACGGAAATGTTCACTCAAACATTGAACATCTTAAAATTATGATAGCTAAGGCAAAGGAACAGGGCGTTAAAAAGGTTAGAGCTCATGTTCTTCTTGATGGACGTGACGTTCCTGCAACATCAGGACTAATATATGTTGTTGACTTAGAGGCTTCTATGGCTTCACTTAACGATGATACTTTTGACGCTAAGATTGCATCTGGTGGCGGAAGAATGACAATCACAATGGATAGATATCAAGCTGATTGGAACATGGTTAAAATGGGCTGGGATACTCATGTAAAGGGTATAGGAAGACAGTTTGCTAATACAACTGACGCTGTTAATACTTACCGTAAGGAGCTTGAAGTTATCGATCAAGACCTTCCTGCATTTGTTATTGCTGAAAATGGCGAGCCTGTTGGAAAAATTGTTGATAATGATAGCGTGATTTTGTTTAACTTTAGAGGTGACAGAGCTATTGAAATGTCAATGGCATTCGACCTTGAAGAGTTTAATGGGTTTGAGAGGGGAGCTAAGCCTAATGTTGTTTATGCAGG
>JAAZIT010000071.1 GCA_012800685.1 Clostridiales bacterium | reverse complement strand
AATTAAATACTAAAAATATAACAGATATTAGAAATAGTATTATTCACATTGAGGATAGAATCACGCAAGGAATAAATGGAGGTATTATTTTAAAAATAAATGAAGAGGGAACATTAATATCTCTTTTAGATCATGAACTTTTTATATCCGATCTCGCCGAGGTTATCAAAAAATTAAATTTTTACATTCGTAATTTATTATAAATATGTTAAACGCAACACTTAAATCATCAATTAGTAGACTTTGGGATAAATTTTGGAGTGGCGGAATATCAAATCCACTCACTGCTATAGAGCAAATTTCTTATTTGCTTTTCATGAAGCGATTGGATGAAATGGATATTAAAAAAAGACAAGATGCGGAGTTTACAGGCGAGCTGTATAAATCAATTTTTAGCGGAAAAATTAAGTTTCAAGAAAAAGATGAGGAAGTAGATAAAGCTATTTTGAGATGGAGTTATTTTAAACAAATGGAAGGCGGTGAAATGCTTATTCATATTCAAACAAAAGTTTTTCCATTTCTAAAAACTATAGGAAAAGAAGAGAGCCCTTTTGCTAGACATATGGGTAACGCTGTTTTTATTATTTCTAAGCCATCACTTTTAGTTGAAGCAGTAAATATTATTGATGAAATTTTTGAAGAGATTTCGAAGCAAGAATCTAATGGTCAAGGTTTTCAAGATACGCAGGGGGATGTTTATGAGTATTTGCTTTCAGAATTAAAAAGCGCTGGTAAACTTGGTCAGTTTCGTACACCCCGCCATATTATTCAACTTATTTGTGAGCTCGTGAATCCAAAGCTTGGCGATACGATTTGTGATCCAGCTTGTGGAACAGGTGGGTTTTTACTTGGTGCTTATCAACATATTATTACCGCGCATACTAGCAAGGAGCATCGTCAAGCTGATGAAAACGGATTAGTCAGAGGGCGTCTAGGTGATAAATTAACTGATGAACGACAATGGACTCATCTTAAAGAAAAAACTTTTTTTGGTTATGATACAGATGAAAGTATGGTTCGTATTGGGTTGATGAATTTGATGATGCACGGAATTTCTAACCCAAATATTGAACAGAAAGATACACTTTCAAAAAAATACGACGAAGATAACTTTTATGACTGCATAATTGCAAACCCACCTTTCAAAGGGAGCATCGATAAAGGCGACATAAATGAATCTCTTTTACTTAATACCACTAAAACCGAACTGTTATTTATAAATAGAATCATCAAATCCTTGAAAATTGGTGGACGAGCCGGTGTAATTGTGCCAGACGGCGTGCTGTTCGGTTCTAGTAATGCTCATAAGCAGGCTCGTAAAATGCTACTCAATGATTGTGAATTACAAGGCGTTATCTCAATGCCGAGTGGAGTATTTAAGCCCTATGCCGGAGTAAGCACTGCAATTTTGATTTTTGTAAAAGGTGGCGAAACGGAAAAAGTTTGGTTTTATGACATGCAATCAGACGGCTACACACTGGACGATAAAAGGAGCAAAATTAATGGCGGAGGCGATTTATCAGATATTGTGGAAAAATGGAAGACAAGAAAAGACCAAAAAGAAAATAAATTGAACAGTAAATTTTTCTATGTTGAGAAAAAAGAGATAGAAGAAGCTGATTGTGATTTGAGTATTAATCACTACAAAGTGTCGGACCATGAAGAAGTTGTCTATGAAGATCCGAAAGTAATTTTAGGAAAGATTGAAACACTGGAACAAGAAATTATTGCCGGACTATCTGATTTAAAAAATTTGTAATTATGAAAAAAGTTAAATTTTCTCAAATATTAGATTTTCAAAAGAAATCCCATATAAAAGCCGGTGATGGTTTGAGTGAGGGAGCTTTTCCATTCTTTACATCAAGCCCAGTGCTTTCAAAATATATAAACAATTCTCAATTTGATTCACCAAGTCTCATTTTTGGGACAGGCGGAAGTGCTAGTGCTCATATATGCGAAAAGCCTTTTTCTGTTTCAACTGATTGTTTGGTGGCGCAATTAAAGCCAATAGCAACTAAAAAGTTTGATATTAAATTTATTTATTATTATTTATCAGGAAATATTTCAATTTTAGAAAATGGCTT
>JAAZIT010000070.1 GCA_012800685.1 Clostridiales bacterium | reverse complement strand
TAGAATAGCTAAAGCTAGTGGTGAAAGCACAACTAGTCTTGAAAAAGAGTTATCTGCACTTAAAAATACTGTAATTGTTGAAACCAAGGATAGTGATGATAACTCAAGTGAATATGAAAGTATATTAGTTGATGATGAAGATAGTATTAATGAAACCGATAAAGACGATGAAACGGTAGACACTAAAACCTCTGAAAATAATGAGGACAATGACAAGGAGGAAGTTTAAATGTATAAGCTTATTGACGGAAAAGCAGTATCAGCAAGTGTAAAGGAATCTATTAGAAAAGAACTTGCTGAGTTAAAAGAGACAAAAGGGTTAACTGCTGGACTTGCTGTTATTATTGTAGGTGAGGACCCTGCTTCTAAGGTTTATGTTAGAAACAAAAAGCTTGCTTGTGAGGCTTGTGGCTTTGAATCCTTTGAATATGCTTTGCCTGCTGATACAACTCAAGAGGAGCTTCTAAATTTAATAAACAAACTTAATAATGATGATAAAGTTGATGGTATTCTTTGTCAGCTTCCACTTCCAAAGCACCTTGATGAAAAACTCGTTATAAATAATATCTCTCCTAAAAAAGACGTTGACGCTTTTCATCCTGAAAATGTCGGACAAATTATGATTGGTGACTATAACTATCTTCCATGCACTCCGGCAGGGGTTATGGAGCTAATTGCTTCAACTGGAGTTGAAATTTCCGGTAAGGAGTGTGTTGTAGTTGGAAGAAGTAATATTGTTGGAAAACCTATGGCAATGCTTCTTCTTCATCAAAGTGGAACAGTTACAATTTGTCACTCAAGAACTAAAGATTTGGCTGAATGCTGTCGTAGGGCAGATATTTTAGTTGCAGCAGTTGGAGTACCAAACCTAATTACAGGAGATATGGTAAAAGAGGGTGCAGTTGTTATTGACGTTGGTATGAATAGACTTGATAATGGAAAGCTTTGTGGAGATGTTGAGTTTGAAACAGCTAAAGAAAAAGCTTCTTATATAACACCTGTTCCAGGTGGAGTAGGGCCTATGACTATCGCAATGCTTATGAAAAACACATTAACATCAGCAAAAACAAAGCTTAAATAACAGAAATAATTACCAAATTGTAAATTTTGTAAGGTGTATAGTAATTACTTTGACAATTAGAGGACATTTTGCTATAATATTAGTTGTGTTTGTACACAATAAAATATACCCTGAACGCAGATAGCGGGTTTGCCTTTTAAAGGAACGTACCTATCCGTACTCTTCGTCAGTGGAAATTAAATGAAAGAGGTACATTAGTATGCTAAGAAAAGAAGAAAAAACAGCAGTTATTGAGTCCAACAGAACTCATGAAACTGACACAGGTTCACCAGAGGTTCAGATTGCTATTCTTACAAAGAGAATTAACGATCTTACTGAACATCTAAAAATGCACAAAAAGGATCACCACTCAAGACGTGGTCTTTTAAAAATGGTTGGTCATAGAAGAAACCTTCTAAACTACCTAGCTAAAAAGGATATCCAAAGATACAGAGATACAATCGAGAAGCTTGGAATCCGTAAGTAATTTTACAAATTACATCAAGGCAGCGATATTAAAATCGTCTGCCTTTTGGTGTATATTGTGACATCTGTTAACGAACGGACAGCAGTGGTATTTTTAGCATTAAGCAGAGTAAATAATGAGTTATATGCTGTGCTTATTGCTAAAGCTGCTGCAAAATAAAATTAAATTTGGAGGTAGCTCATGTTTGAAAATGCTAAAACTTTTGAGACAACTTTTGCCGGAAGACCTTTAATTATCGAAACTGGCAAAACTTGTGGACTATCAAATGGTTCTTGCTGGGTTAGATACGGCGAGACAGTTGTTATGGGTAACGTAACAGCAAGCAAAAAACCTAGAGAGGGTATTGACTTTTTCCCTTTATCAGTTGATTACGAGGAGAAGCTTTATTCTGTAGGAAAAATCCCTGGTTCATTTATGAAGAGAGAAGGAAAGCCAACTGACAAGGCAATTTTAACATCAAGATGTGTTGACCGTCCTATTAGACCACTTTTTCCAAAGGATATGAGAAATGACGTATCAGTTGTTATGACAGTTCTAGCTGTTGATCCTGATAATTCACCAGAAATTGCTGGAATGCTTGCAACAGCTATTGCAATTTCAATTTCAGATATTCCTTGGAATGGTCCAATTGCAAGCATAAATGTTGGATATGTTGATGGTGAGATTGTACTTAACCCAACACTTGCCCAAAGAGAAAAGAATACTCTTAGTCTAACTGTTGCTGCATCTGCTGAAAAAATCGTTATGATTGAAGCAGGAGCTGATGAGATTCCTGAAGATATTATGTTAGAAGCAATTCTTAAGGGACATGAAGAAATCAAGAAAATTGTAGCTTTCATTTCTGATATTCAAAAAGAAATTGGTAAGCCAAAGTTTGAATTTGAATCTCAAGAAGTTAGCCAAGAAATGTTTGACGCAATTGAGGCATTAGTTGGCGAAGATGTTAAGCTAGCGCTTGATACTGATGATAAAAATGTTAGAGATGCAAGACTTCATCCAATCACTGAAAAGGTTCATGGGGAATTTGATGAAAAATACCCTGAACAGGTTTCTATGATTGATGAATGTATGTACAAGCTTCAAAAGAAAATTGTTAGAAACTGGCTATGCGAAGGCAAGCGTGTTGATGGAAGAGGTATTGATGAGGTTAGACCTCTAGCTTCTGAAGTTGCCGTACTCCCAAGAGTTCATGGCTCTGGTATATTCACTAGAGGACAAACACAGGTACTTACTGTATGTACTCTAGGTCCTGTTAGTGATGCGCAAAGAATTGATGGACTTGATGAAGAGGTTTCTAAAAGATATATGCACCAATATAATTTCCCAAGCTATTCAGTTGGTGAGACTCGCCCTTCAAGGGGGCCTGGTAGACGTGAAATTGGGCACGGTGCACTCGCTGAAAAGGCTCTTGAACCTGTTATTCCAAGTGTTGAGGATTTCCCATATGCTATTAGAATGGTTTCGGAAATTCTTTCTTCAAACGGTTCTACATCACAGGGTTCAATCTGTGCTTCAACTCTAGCTCTTATGGACGCTGGAGTACCAATTAAAGCTCCTGTTGCTGGTATTTCATGTGGACTTATCACTAAGGGAGATGGAAGCTGGATGACAATGACTGATATTCAGGGACTTGAAGATTTCTATGGCGACATGGACTTTAAGGTTGGTGGAACAAAGAATGGTATTACAGCTGTTCAGGTTGACATTAAGGTTGACGGACTAACACCTGAAATTATTAAAGAAGCTTTTGAAAAGACTCGTATTGCTAGACTCCATATTCTTGATGATGCTATGCTTAAGGCAATTCCAGAATCAAGACCGGCAGTTAATAAATGGGCACCTAAAATGCTTACAACTAAGGTTCCTGTTGATAAGATTCGTGAAGTAATTGGAAGTGGCGGAAAGGTAATTCAAAAGATTTCTGCTGAGTGTGAAGTTAAAATTGATATTGAAGAGGACGGAAGTGTATTTGTTTCAGGTATTGATCTTGAAAAGACACAAAAGGCTATCG
>JAAZIT010000069.1 GCA_012800685.1 Clostridiales bacterium | reverse complement strand
CTCCTGTATACGCTCTTAAGTGTAGAGTGTTTTTTATAAAATCAAAAACCTTTTTAAAGTGAAAGGACAAACTCCCTGCTAGTCTTGTCATATTGCCTTGAAGTTACTCCAGCTAGAGCGAACATTCTCTTTGACGCTTTTACGCCGTTAGTGTCCGCATATTTGTCCTCAATATAAACCACTTCTCTAATTCCACTTTGAATAATAGCTTTTGCACATTCGTTGCATGGAAAAAGAGTAACATAAATCCTAGCACCCTTAACATGCCCGGTTGAGCTGTTAAGAATTGCGTTTAATTCAGCGTGGCATACATAGGGATATTTAGTGTCTAAGTCCTCTCCCTCACGATCCCAAGGCATATCATCGTCGTGACAGCCGGTAGGCATTCCATTGTAGCCAACAGAAAGAATTTTATTTTCATCTGAAACAATACAAGCCCCAACCTGAGTGTTAGAGTCCTTGCTTCGCCCTGCTGAAAAGAGAGCAACCCCCATGAAATATTCGTCCCATGATAAATAATCTTGTCTTTTCATAAAAAGTCCTCACTATTCTTATTAATATGAATGTTATTGTTAATCCAAATAGCTTTTTATTCAAACTATCTCTAACAAAATCTAATTGAATTTTATATTATTGCCTACTTTTAATTTATTTACCCATAAATATTAATCAACCAAAAGACTCTCCAAAGCCTTTTCCAAAGTTTTTATATTCTCAACGTTCATGGCGTTTGAACCCTTAAATGTCTTTTTAACTAAACCAGTTAAAACCTTGTTAGGGCCTAGCTCAACGTAGTTTTCAATTCCTGCTTTATCCATTTCAGAAAGCTCTGATGTGAATTTAACTGGCGAAACTATGTGACGAGCCAATAGTGAAGGTATATCTGAAAAATCCTCAAGCTTAGCACCAGTTACGTTTGAATAAAAATCAACCTGCGGAGGGTTAAATGTGACTGTTTTTGCCACTTCAATAAACCCATCAGCGGCGGACTGCATTAGCTTTGAGTGAAAGGCACTTGCAACATTTAGCTTTATACAGCGTACTTTTATGCCTAGATTTTCAAAAAGTGTAATTGCAGAGTCAACAGCAGAAACCTCACCTGCAATAACAGTTTGAATAGGGGAGTTGTAATTTACAGGAACAACATAGCTGTCAACTTGACTGCACACTTCCTCAACTACTGTTGCTTCTGGTCCAATAATTGCACACATAGCTCCAGCGTTTGCCTCTGCGGCAGCCTGCATAGCTTTTGCACGAGCCTTAATAAGCTTAAAGCCGTCCTCTATTGAAACCATACCTGATGAAACCATTGCGGCGTATTCCCCTAAGGAATGCCCTGCGACAGCGTCAAAGGTAATACCATTTGCTTTCATTGCCTCAAAGGCACATAAGGAGCAAGCCATTATTGCTGGCTGAGTATAGCTAGTTTTGTTAAGCTCTTCCTCTGAACCCTCAAAAACTATTTTAGCTAGGTCGTATCCCAAAACCTTTGACCCAATAGCGAAAACCTCTTTTGCTTCGTCAAATTTGTCGTAAAGCTCTTTAGCCATTCCAACATATTGAGAACCTTGACCTGAAAATAAAAAAACGGTTTTTGACATAATATTCATGCTCCTTATTATAAAATGATTATAAAAATTATTCTTGTTATATTTGAAAAATCCTTGAACAAATTAAAATTAACTGCTCAAATCCCTAAGATAGCCACTGTTTCAGCGTATCAAAGGCTGTTAACGCAATATTAACCAATTTTATCAGTGTTAAAATATTTCAAAAAGTAAAAATTGTGACTAATTAGCAAACATATCACAAATTTAGTTTGAACAAACCAATCTAGTTTTTTAAAAAAAGTTTTTTCAATTCAAGAATTCAAAAAACTGTATTGACTGTGACTGCATTATAATGTATAATATGTAGGATATCCTAGTTTTTTTGGATAATATTTGTAATAATTGTACAAACTCTAAACAAGCCTAGAATTAAAGGCTTTAACATAGTATTTATTAATGTAACAAGAATAGTATAACATAAAAAAACACTTTGCACAATATCTTTAAATAAAACAATTGGAGGAAATCAAGTTGGCTGGAATTAAAATTAAAGGAATCGGTTGTT
>JAAZIT010000068.1 GCA_012800685.1 Clostridiales bacterium | reverse complement strand
TTTGTCAATTGGTAAAAGGGAAAAACCAAAAGAATTAACGGTAAATATCATAATTTTATTTATTGTGCATAATTAAGGGCGTGTTTTTTGTTAAAATATTTGTTTTTCGGGTCACAATCTCCGTAATCTGCCGTCATCACATTTAAGGGAGGAAGTAAAGGCTGTTGAAAATATTGTGTGTTCTATCGTCACAAGGAGAAATACAGCATATCAAAAGGGGGGCTTTTCAATCATTAAAACCAAATGAATTTACAGGGTTAAGCTTAAGGCATTCAATTAATCAAGACATTTTATTGATGGTTACATTTATTTTAGCAATAATCAGCGTATTTAACTAAAAAACAAACCGACTCCGCTTAAAGTGCGAAATCATTTTGTTTTTTAAAATCTAATATTACTTACCATAAGGGCTTTTTATCTTATCTCCGCAAGTTGAGGCGGTGCAGTGCCCTTTTGTTTTTAGCTTTTTACAAATTAAGTAATTCTAGTTGCTGTTAATTTAGAACTTAGTAATTCTCGTTTCTAACCTCGAAATAACTTTTTGGGTGAACACATACAGGACAAACCTGAGGAGCTTTTTTGCCCATAACTAGGTGACCGCAATTGCGACACTCCCACATTTTTTCCTCGCCCTTTTCAAAGACTGTCTGCATTTCAACATTTTTAAGTAATGCACGATATCTCTCCTCATGAGCCTTTTCAATTTCAGCAACACCTCTAAACTTTTCAGCTAGTTCATGGAAGCCCTCTTCATCAGCTTCCTTTGCAAAGGTGTCATACATATCTGTCCATTCGTAGTTTTCGCCCTCAGCTGCTGCTAGTAGATTTTCAGCAGTATTTCCAAGCTCGCCTAACTCCTTAAACCACATTTTAGCGTGTTCCTTTTCGTTGTCAGCTGTCTTGATGAAAAGTGAAGAAATCTGCTCAAAACCCTCTTTTTTTGCCACTGAAGCGAAATAAGTGTACTTGTTTCTTGCCTGTGATTCACCTGCAAAAGCCGTTGCTAGATTTGCCTCTGTTTTTGTTCCTTTGTAACGATTATTACCCATTTTCTTTTCTCCTTTTAAAAAATATTTTAATTAATTGTCCAAAACTAAGGGCTAAGCCTTAGTTTCCCATAACCCATGAAGATTGCAATACGCATAGGCTCTAACAAATTTGTCACCACTGCAAACTTTAAAGCAAGCTGATGGCTCACCATTTTTCAAAATCTTACGTTGGTTACCTAGCTTTGTCTCAAGAACAACCCAGCCAATATAATGCTCTGGAAGCATTGGGTGTGGGTTCTCCCCAATAACAACATCAACCTTGTCACCTTGTACGGTAACAACAGGTGCGTGTTTTTCTACTGATGCGTCAACCGTGTTTGCGATTAACATTTCCATTTTCTCCCCACAGCAAATAATGTTGTCTTGTTTTTCCTCAACAAAAGCAACAATATTTCCGCAATGATTACATTTCATGAATTTCATAAAGCTTCCTCCTTTAATTTGTGTTGTATGTTAATGTGGTTTCCGATTCTAATTACTGCAATTTGGACAAAGACCTGTAAAAATAAGCTCACAGCCATTTATAACATATTTAGGCATATCAAGCTTGTCCTTAAGTCCTTGAAAGCTCTTGTTTTCAACGTCTTTGGCAATAATATCCTCAACGCTGTTACAAGCATTGCAATAAAAATGATAATGCTGTGCAAGATTAAAGTCGTAATGACAAGCACCAAAGGGCAATGCAATTTGATTTATTTCGCCTTTTTGGAATAGAATTCCAAGATTTCTATAAACCGTTGCAACGCTGATGTTTGGATCAAGCTCTCTAGCCCTTTCAAAAATAGTTTCGGCAGTTGGGTGATCCATGCTTTCACGAACAACTTTTAAAACAACCTGTCGCTGTGGAGTGTTTCGCAAAACCTTTGCATTATTAATATTACTAGTACTAGTACTAGTACTAATGCTATCACTATTTTTAACAAAGTTGCTAACAATATTCATATATCCCATAACCCCCTAACAACTGTTTTTTTGTTAACACTATAACATTGTCGTTATTGTACCATGTCCAAACTATTAAGTCCGTGACTAAGTCACACTAATAAGAATGATTAGCGATAAGAGGTAAGATGAAAAAGGGGTTAGATAAGAAGAGGGACTTAGATAACGTGTTTTGCCTTTAAATGGTTTATACGATTGACGGTTTATTGTTTCCACTTCCTTGTAATATTTATATTGTTAATTTTATGTGACGAACACGTTTAAGATTGTAACGTTTTATTAGAACTATTGCAATATTTATATAATAATGTTAAAGTAGTTTTGTGTGATAACGTTTATAATTGTAAATCAGATACAACTTATACTCAAAATGTATTTTTACACCCCTAATAATTTAAAACGAAAATAAGTTATTACAAAATTTAACACAAAGCTATTGGAAAAATATTTTGAAACTAATTTTACTTAATTTTTTTATTTAACAACCAGTTATAGAAAGGTTTTTCATTATGAAAGATAAAAATATTTATTTGTTTGGAATGGTATTAGCATCAACAAGCTTTTTATTAAAGGAGTTCCCTAAGGTTGATGAATATTCAGAAATTAAAAATATATACCGATTACCTGGAGGCGAAACAGGTACATGTGCAACTGTGCTTTCTTCACTTGGAATAAATGTTAAGCTTGATGGAAACCACATTGGACGCAATATTTCACCACTTTTAAATTCTTTTTACAAGGATAAAACTGTAGACTTATCTTCATTAAATTTTGATGATAATTATGATGGATTAGAGGATTATATTATTATTTCGGATAAATATCGTTCGCCGATGGGAACCTTTGGAAATTATTTTACAAATGGCGAAAAACGCTGGAATTCTCCAAAAGAAGAGGACATAATTAATTGTAGTGTTGCTGCAATTGATCCTTTTTTTCAAGAACAATCTGAACAAGCAGCGAGATTTTGTGTAAAACACGGAAAACCATATGTTACAATTGATTGTTCGTTCAATAGCTACGTACACCAAAATGCAGCAATATCTATTATATCAGGCGAGGGAATTCATTTGTACTACCCTGATATGTCCCGTGAGGAATTGTTTCCGCTATTTATAGAAAAAAGCGATGGTCTAACCATTATTACAAATGGTGGAAATGACTTGTTTTATGGTAGAAAGGGAACTAAAATGAAACGATTTTCTCCATATAAGGTTGATGTGGTTAGCACACTGGGGGCTGGGGATTCCTTTAAAGCAGGCTGTTCTTACGCTTTACTCAACGGAATGGATGACGATAATATAATAAAATTTGCAAGTGCATGCTCTGCCGTTGCAATAACAAAATTTCCTTTACCTTTAAACCCACCAAAAATTAATGAAATTATGGATATAATAAATAAGTAATTTTATAGAAATAAACAAATTAAAAGCCGAATTCTCACATAAAGTGGGGATTCGGCTTTAATTTTTCATGTTACAGCAATACCAACATTATAGAAAATAAGGCGTCAAATAGCAATTGGTCGGCTTAAATTCCAACTGCACCATCGATATAGCTACTATTATATGTAATAAAAACATTATTTGAACCCCAACCGTTATTAACAATAAACTCTCTACTTGTCAATAGACTATCATTTATATAATGACTTCTAACACCGTAAGCCACTACCCAATGGTCAATTGCCCAAGTACTTGAACTGCTTCCAGAGTATAGCCCTAAAATAAATGGTTTATTTGAATTATAAATCTTTGTAAACCCATATGAACTAACGTTTGCTTTCGCAATAATAGTAGCACTTTGGGTTAGATTTACACTTGATAAATATTTGTTAATACCATTTTTTAGCGTCGTATAGCTTGAACCATTTCCTGCAACTCCTCCTATTTCTATTAAAGGAATTAATACATTATGAAGAGCTCTAGGAGAATTGACTAAGCCAGACGCTACATAAGGACTATATACATAATCATGATAATAAAATAATAGGATTGTTGCAGCTAGAGAGCCACAAGTACCTTTTGTATTATAGTTTAATGTTCTAGGTGTTCCTGATGTATAAAATGTTTTAGTTGTCTCCGCATAATAAGGACTATAATCAAAAGTTGTAATATTCTTTCTTGATTCAGAAAAATTATTAGACAATTCTGTGAAATGTTCTTCCGGTACAGCACTCTGACTATTTAGATTTATATATGCACCATTTGCTTTTTCAAAATATTGTAATGGACCACCATAATAGCAATTATTGCTTGCATTATAAATTGACTGTGCTTCACCACAATGCTCTATAACATTGCCATTAATATCGTAAATCAAATATGCTTTTTCAAAATTTAGGCAATATGCTATAATTTGGTTATTAGAATTTAATAGGGACAATTTCTCAAGAACATTGCCATAGTTATTATATGATATTGTTTTACTTACTTGTGCTGATAAAGGTAATTCATCTACATTAGATGCTTGAACAGTAGATATTGGTATTGAAAATACCATAGTTAAAACTAACAATAAAAGTAAAATTCTTTTTTTAATATTCATATTATTTACTCCTTTTACAATTTACTTGTTTTTTAATAATTCAATTAGCTTGTTTTTAATGTCTGGAGAGACGTTATAATAATCATCATCTATCTGGATATTAGCTTTTGATGATAAAATCAACCCAAGATATCCAAAATTTTCTCCATCGCTATAAGTTATATCAAGATAATATTGCTCTCCACCTTTTGGATTTTCAATATCTTCCTCACTAATGTTCAAATTATTTATAGTGATATTTTCCATTTCATCTAAAATTTCTTGTTTAATATCTTCACTTGATATAATATATGAATCAAAATTGCCATTTGTTTTTACCGAGAAAACTAATTTAGATACATCTATACTGTCGGATTGGGTGCTCTCGGATTTTGTATTACTGTCATTAGAATTTGTGTCCTTATTATTTAAATTATAAATAATAAGAAAACTTACTAAAACAACCAGTATAACAATTAATAATATCGGTGTTAAATATTTTTTCACATTGCTTCCCCCCTCATACTATTTAGATATGCTAAATCCTATAGCACGTAACATTTTATGAAATTTTAGATAAATCTATCTGATTTAAATAGCTTAAAACAATTCTAATGACATATCTGCGTAATATTATAAGTATATAAAAGTGTCATATGATTTATACCAGTTTCGCAAATTATAATTAAATTTAAATAAATATTAATATGTCTTATACAAATAATTGGTTAACATATGATTCTAATTAAAGTGTAACATAA
>JAAZIT010000067.1 GCA_012800685.1 Clostridiales bacterium | reverse complement strand
GAACGAGGAATACAAGCACCTTGAAAAGATAGCTGAAAAGCCAAAACAATACTTGCGTTTTGAGTACCAGCATGGAACGGATGCCGAGGGCAATCCCCGGAGTGAATGGCTGCACGTTATCAAAGAGGGGAGGGAATGGTATTGAAAACTGAGGTTGTAAGGGTACGTTTGACGGAACAGGAAAAGGTCCTGCTCCAAGAGAGAGCCAAAAAGCTGAATATGTCCATGAGTGATTATATAAGATACTGCTGCCTTATCAATCCCCCAATAAAGCAAAACGAATTGAAGAAGAGGAAAGAGAGGTAAAAACAATGGATAAAATCAGAAGAGCTAACAAGCGAGACTTTTTTATCGCCCAAAATATGATATTTGACCTTGATATAAGCGAGCATGCTAAAATCACTTACTTGTATCTTTGTAGGTGTGCTGATGATGAAAGCCAAGCATTTCCAAGTTACAACACCATAGCACAGAAATGTTCTTTTTCAAGACGCACAGCTTTAAGAGCTGTTCAGAAACTACAGGAAGTAGGACTTTTAAGTGTAGAAAATCGCAAAATCCTTAAAAAAGGAAAACTCGTAAACACTTCTAATCTCTACATTCTATACGATTCACCAAACGAGGGGGTGGTGACACACAGTCACCAGGGTGGTGACACACAGTCACCAGGGGTGGTGACACACAGTCACCAGGGTGGTGACACACAGTCACCCAGAACAATACCCAATTATAAAGATCCAGTATTTATAAATACTCAGTCAGTCAGTCAGAAAAAACCGAAAAAAGAAAAACAGCCTGCCGGAAACATGACTGACCGACAGACTGAATTTAAAAATATCGAAAGTTATTTCGAGGAGCAATTAGGCTTTGATGCATTGAAAACCACACATGAATCCTATTCAAAGCTTATTGATGAAATTAAGTTTAATATCCTCGAAATGTACTTCAATGAGTATACCATGATTAAAGGCGAAAGAAAACCCATGATGATAGTTCGGTCTGCTTTGATGAAGCTTACTCATTGGCACATTGTAAATGTTTTTGATAAATACATAAACCTGAACACCAAAATAACCAATCCAAAGGCATATATGCAGACTATGATATATAACATTGCTTTTGAAAGTGACTTAGCTATGACGAATCAAGTTAAGTCTGATGGATTATAAGTTGGACAGGCTTATCTTTCGATTTTAGCCTGTTTAAATCGTCTATTTGCTCATAGGTATACTTTATATCCTTGACTTTATCATAAACGGTTTTAAAGGCCTTTAAAAGCGTTTTTAAAGCTAATTTTGCCTATCTCCTGCTTACTGCATTTCAATACCAAGCTTTATTCAACCCTGTTTTTTATATTAATGGCAATGGAAGTTTAAAGCACTTTATGTCTAAAAGTGTCACTTTCAAAGCGGCACTCATTAGAAAGGCAGGATAAGAGGTCCGACAATCGGATCACATATTACAGGCAAAGCCTGCAAATAACTATATTATACATGGTCCGACAAAATAATATTTTACTTGATTAATGTCATACCCTATGTTTTACTAATATTAGAATAAATTGGGATATGCACAGATGCTATATATATGTACTTTTAACAAATAAAGGAGTTGAATTTCAGTGGCTGAACTTAAAAAAATTAGTGTTAAAATTCCGGAAGATACCTATACAGTAATTGAAAATATGGCGAAAAAAAATAATAGTAGTGTTTCAGAAACTATACGATCTTTATTAAATAAATCTCTTAATGCGGAGTGGTTTAAAGAAAATGAGGACATTATGGCCAGATTAATAAGGCAACAAATGGAAATAGTAATTAAGCCACATATAGAAAGATTGGCAAAATTATCCAGTAAATCTGGACATATGAGTGCTACCGCAGCATTTTTAAATGTTCAGGCTCTTATGGATCTTGTGCCAAAAGAAAATAGAAAGAATGTTAGAGAAATGTATGAGAACGCAAGGAAAAAAGCTGCAGAGTATATGAGAACAAATTAGGAAAGAATTCTTCCACCTCTTAACTTCCTTACTCACGAAGTGAGGGTGTAGTTAGAAGATGCAGGTAAAAAGGTACAATGAAAAAGGAAACCCCTTGCCTTGAAGTAGGGAGCGAGCCGGTAGGTTACTACCGGCTTTTTGCTATGCTGAAAAAGAAATTTTTTTAAATACATTCAAATTATGCTTGACTTGTAGCTATAAATGTGGT
>JAAZIT010000005.1 GCA_012800685.1 Clostridiales bacterium | reverse complement strand
TCTGCTTAAATTCTCCCCTGTACCTCTTGTTTGGTTTTCCTCTTGGCATAGTAATGCCCCCTTCTTTAGTTTCAATTACGGTATTTTTCTATTATACCATACTGTCTAATAAAAGGGGGGCAGATCATTAAATAAGGGCTTTATTATATATGGTACTCGTTCAAACATCTAATTTATACAAAAAAAGTTAGCCTAAGGTAACCTTTTTGTTAAAACATCCAAAAAATATAAAATGCTATAAAACATATTGACATTTGAGTTAGCATGGGGTAACATAGAGATGAAGACAAAAACATTTTCTGTTAGGAGGTTTTATTTATGCCTTTAACTTTTGCAACAATTGGTGATGAGAATATAATTAAAAAAGTAGGCGGAAAAGTTGAAACTAAGCAGTTCCTTGAAAAGCTAGGTTTTGTGGTTGGCGGGATTGTTACAGTGATTAGCGAAAATAATGGTAATGTTATTGTAAATGTAAAAGACTCAAGAATTGCAATCAGCAAGGAAATGGCTAATAAGATTACAGTATAATATGTTATTCTAGTTTTGCAGATTTACTTTTGAATCTAATTATACAAATTTACTTTCAAACTTTGCAGGTATGATTTTGTATTTTGTAAATATAATTTTGTGCTTTGCGTTTTATAAATTTACTTTTGTATTTTGTGTTTTGCAAATATAAATTGCAAATACTGCACATAAACTTTATTAAGGAGGGGTAATAATGTCTACACTAAAAGAAGTTAAAATTGGTGAAACTGTTAAGGTTAGAAAGCTTAATGGTGAGGGCGCTGTAAAACGTCGTATAATGGACATGGGGATTACTAAGGGCGTAGAAGTTACTGTTAGAAAGGTTGCACCTTTAGGTGACCCAATTCAAGTAACTGTTCGTGGCTATGAGCTTTCACTTAGAAAAGCTGATGCTGAATTAATTGATGTGGACTAGATTCTCATTAAGTAAAGGGTTTTTTGAACAGAGGTTAGCATAGGCTAACTAAGGGTTTTGAATAATTCTTAGTTGTAATAACCATTAGCGTCTGATATTTACAGCAGTTGGTACTAGAAGATAAAATAAAAAGGGGATTTGTTATGAAGATGAAAATTGCGCTTGCCGGTAATCCTAACAGTGGTAAAACCACATTGTTTAATGCGTTAACTGGTTCAAATCAATTTGTTGGAAATTGGCCAGGGGTAACGGTGGAAAAAAAGGAAGGCAAGCTTAAGAATTATAAAGATGTAATTGTAATTGACTTACCAGGTATATACTCACTTTCCCCATACACCTTAGAAGAGGTTGTTGCGAGAAATTACCTTATTAATGAAAGACCAGATGTAATTCTTAACATTATTGACGGTACAAACTTAGAAAGAAACCTTTATCTTACAACTCAGCTAGTTGAACTAGGAATTCCAGTTGTTGTTGCTATTAACATGATGGACGTTGTAAGAAGAAATGGGGACATTCTAAATACTGAACAGCTGGGAAAAGAATTGGGCTGTACAGTTGTTGAAATTTCGGCGTTAAAGGGAACTGGGATTAAGGAAGCTGCTGAGGTTGCTGTTAAGGCTGGAAAAGAACACAAGGGTATGATTCCGCGCCATAGATTTTGCGGAGCAGTTGAACATTCATTGGCTCACATTGAAGAGGCTTTTTTACACGACAGTCCTAAGGAACAACAAAGATGGTATGCTATTAAAATCTTTGAACGTGACGATAAGGTCCTTGAACAGCTTAAAATTCCTAGCGACGTTCTTTCCCACATTGAGGAAGACATTAAAATGGCTGAGGACGAGCTTGACGATGATTCAGAAAGCATTATCACTAACGAGAGATACATATACATAGGCTCAATTATAAAGGGTTGTTACAAAAAGAGAAACAAGGTTTCACTAACAACCTCTGACAAGATTGATAAAATTGTTACTAACAGGTGGCTAGCACTTCCAATATTTGCGGTTGTTATGTTTATTGTGTACTTTGTATCAGTAACAACTGTTGGAGATTGGGCAAGTGACTGGACAAATGAGGGCGTATTCGGAGAAGGCTGGCGTTTGTTTGGAATAGGAACATCTGATTATGAAGAGGCTGTTGAGGAGTATGCTGAGCCTGTTGCAATTATCGGAGCGTTCGAGGCAAAGGCTGTGGAAGATGGCATTGAAGCCGAAAAGGCTACATTACTTACAACTGAAGCTTATTTGTATGACGATGACGGAAAAGTAGAAAAAACAATACAAGTTGGATTTACAGATTATGAGGCTGCCCTAAAGGTTAAAGAGCCTGATCCAGCAGAGTTTGGTGTATGGGTTCCAGGTGTTCCAATAATTGTGGAAAAGGGACTTAACTACATTAACTGTGCTGAATGGTTAAAGGGGCTAGTTCTCGATGGCATTATAGGCGGTGTAGGTGCAGTTTTAGGATTTGTTCCTCAAATGTTCGTACTATTTATATTTCTAGCATTTCTCGAGGCTTGTGGATATATGGCGAGAATTGCCTTTGTAATGGACAGGATTTTTAGAAAATTTGGTCTATCAGGAAAATCATTTATCCCAATGCTTATTGGAACAGGCTGTGGTGTTCCTGGAATCATGGCAAGCCGTACTATTGAAAATGAACGTGATCGTCGAATGACAATTATCACAACAACATTTATACCTTGTGGAGCAAAGCTTCCAATAATAGCTCTTATTGCTGGAGCGTTGTTTGGTGGTGCGTGGTGGATAGCACCTAGTGCTTACTTTATCGGAATTGCAGCAATAGTTATTTCAGGTATAATGTTAAAGAAAACAAAGCTTTTTGCAGGAGAGCCTGCACCGTTCGTTATGGAGCTTCCATCATATCATATGCCAACAATTTCAAACGTACTTCGTTCTATGTGGGAGCGTGGCTGGAGCTTTATTAAAAAAGCCGGAACAATAATTCTATTATCAGCAGTAATTCTTTGGTTCTTACAGGGCTTTGGATTTACAAATGGAAAATTCGGTATGGTTGAGGACTTAAACAAGTCAATTCTAGCAACAATCGGGAATGGAATAGCTTGGATATTTATTCCTTTGGGTTGGGGCAACTGGAAGTCAGCTGTTGCAACAATTACAGGACTAATTGCTAAGGAAAACGTAGTATCAACCTTCGGAGTTCTTCAGGGAGGATTTAGCGATGTTTCGGAAAATGGTTGGCAAATTTGGGATAATATGAAAAACATATTTACACCACTTTCAGCTTATTCGTTCCTAGTATTTAATCTTCTTTGTGCACCATGC
>JAAZIT010000066.1 GCA_012800685.1 Clostridiales bacterium | reverse complement strand
ATTCTTAACATCTTTAACCATAAGGCGTAGTCATTGCGTTTACGGACTTCAGGAATATGAACTTTTCCTAATTTTTTGCAATCATATATAACCGTTGAGTTACCAATTGGATTATATCTGATAACTAATCGATAATCAGCCTTTTCTCTAGCTTTAATAATACGCAATATTTTGTTGGTTTTATCATCAAGTTGTTCATAATTAGTGCACGTAAACGCATAGTCGTTAGTGAGCATAAAATTGATTTGTTTCTCTAATTTTGTTTCTTTCCATAAGTCATCACTATCCAAAAAAGCAATAAAGCGCCCTTTAGCATTTTCAACACCTTTATTACGAGCAACAGCTGCTCCGCCATTTACTGGTAATTTAATAAGTTTAATCCGGTTATCCTTTTTGATATACTCTTCTACTACTTCCACCGAATTATCTGTTGAGACATCATCGACGATAATTAATTCCCAATTAGGATAGGTTTGGTCAATCACAGAATCAATCGTTGCCGAAATAATAGTTTCACAATTATAAAGCGGGGTAACAATTGACACCAATGGTTGTTCTAAATTTTCTTTTTCCATTTTAAAATTCCTATTCACTTAATTTTTGTCGCGCTTTTTGCCAAAAAGCTTTTCGGCGGTTTCTCCTTTTTGAGGCGTATTTTTCCCATTTATCAGCATACTCACTAAATGTTTCGTTATTTGTCAATTCATTTAAGACACGTAGTTGGGAAATGTGAAGATTGTGATAAAAAGGACTTGCTATCTTATGATCAATATCATATTTAGACCAGTATCCATTATCATATTGCGGCAAACAATATGCTATGGAGCGAGCATTAAGTTCAAAAAACTTATGAACTTCCTCATCGTTTGTAATTAGATAATAATCGTAAATACCAAACAAGGCAAAAATCCAACCATTAAGAACTGTTGGTAAATGTGTATATTCTTTTAGGAAAACCAGATCATTATCATATAAAGTTGTCCCACCCTCTTCAATTGGTATTAGCATAAAATCATAAGCTTTTTTTGCAGCACTTTGATATTTATCTTCCTTTGTATGAACATAAGCTCTTACTAATAGAGAAATACCTTCCCCTTGCGCCATAGCAGAATAAGGATGCTTGGGATGCCGTTCTACAAAAGTGTCCCATGCACCATTGTTCTTTTGTTTATCATGTGCCCATTCCACCATTATTAGAAACTTATTTAAATACTTTTTCTCACCCGTCTCTAAAAATAAATCATAGGCTGCTAGTCCATATTGAAATATTTCAATACTGAATTCAAATTCTATATTTTTGCCTGTTTTTTGTTTGGGAATATATTTTTCATCACGCTCTTTATCTTTAGAAATTTTTTCGGTTAAATCATTATAGTAACCTTTAATTTCAAGGGTCGAATAATGTTTACCTGGGCCCTGGTTAACATGTAAAATACTCCGGCCTGTTACCATCCTAAACCATTTTCTAATATTTCTAAATGTAAAGTTTTTTAGTTTCATAAATCTATTATCTCACAAAAAGTGTTGAGTAAGGACTTGTAAAAAGCTATCTTTTGAATATTCATTGGCTTTTTGCTGACAACTCCTTTTCATATTGATAATAATTTGTGGTTTTTCAATAACTTTTTCTAGTAAAGCTTGTAAGGCTTCTGTGTTTCTTAAAGGGTATCCTAAACCTGTTGTTCCTTCATCTATTATTTCATCAAAACTATTCCAACGAGCAGATACAATAGGCACGCCGGCGTAATAACTATCAATTATTGAGCCGGGTATACCTTCGGTTGCATATCTAGTCGGAAAAATTTGAAAAAAGTAATTCTTAATTGTCTCCACACTTTGATCATACTTAATCACACCTGCATATTCAACATAGTCACTATGTTTTTCGACTAATGATAAAAAGTTGGCCTTATAATTTGGGCGAACCACTCCGTATATGGTTAGTTTATATTTCATTTCAACTTTGTTTATTTGTTCTAAAACATTAATTATGTCTTCAACACCTTTCTCTGGTTCAATCCGCGAAAAGTAACAAATATTAAATGGTTTGTGATGCACAATATTTAAATCTTCTTCGGTTGCAAAAGGCAAGTCTTTAAAGTTATTAAGAATCGCTGT
>JAAZIT010000065.1 GCA_012800685.1 Clostridiales bacterium | reverse complement strand
TTGGTTCTGCAAGCCCAGCTAAATTTGGAGCAAGCTCAATAAAAATTCCGTAGTTTTCAACTGAACGGACGATGCCTGCAACAGTTTCACCAACATTAAAATTCATAACATTTTCTTCCCATGTTCCTAAAAGCTCTTTATGAGATAAACAAACACGATTTCCTTCTACTGATTTAACTATTACATTTATTTCCTGTCCGTTGTAAAATCTGTCTGATGGGTTTGAAATTCGTGAAATTGAAATTGCATCAATAGGAATTAAAGAGGGAATTCCACACCCTATATCTACAAAACAACCAAATGGCTCGATATGTGTTACTCTTGCTGGAATAATTTGACCACAGTCAAGTGTTCGTATATATTCCCTTAAGCATTCCTGTTGAGCAAGCTTTCTTGACAGAATCGCTACAATTGTACCATCACAATCCGTTTCAACGCACATTGGCTTGAAACAAACAGATTTATTTACTCTTGACAATAATGCAATATCCTTTGTAGAACCATCGTCAATTCCTACAGCACCCTCTAGTCTCGGTATAATACCTTTTCCAAAAGGTAAATCTAAAATTAGGTTGTGATCGCTGTCACATCTTACGACTTTTGCTTCAAGAGTAATATTTTGCTCAATCGCTTCATTGAAAGATGCTATATTTTTCAAATAGCTTTTGTTTACTATGGTATTCAATAATTTTCCTTCTGGTTGATAATTCATAATTTGTACCTCCACAGATTTGAGATTAAATCTCTTTTTTTAAAATCATATGCTGTATGTTTGGTTTTTAGTACATGTATAATGCTTTATCAGTTTATTCAGCTGATAATTTATTTTATAAAAATCAAATAAGTATTTGCCTTTTAAGCTTAAATATGGTAAAATGTTATTGCTGAAATAATGGATTAAATATACTTGTGACATTGGTGGCTAGGTTATTCCATTATTAATTAAATAAAATATTTTGAGAGGATTGCTTTTATGGACGTGAGACCAAACGATATTCTTGTTATGAAAAAAAAACACCCATGTGGTGAAACAAAAATGTTAGTTGTTCGTTCTGGAATGGACTTTAAACTCAGGTGTGTTGGATGCAAAAGAGAATTTATGATTCCACGTGGTAAAGCCGAAAAAAATATAAAAACTATTCTTAGAGAAAGCGATAAGCCATAGCTGTTTTTTTATGTATTTAATGAATTATAATAAATTATAAAGGAAAGATTTTAATGTTTGATAAACTAAAAAATATTGAAGATAGATTCAATGAAATTAATGAAAAGCTAATGGAGCCCGACATTACTAACAATCAAGAAAATTATAGAAACCTAATGAAAGAATATAAAACCCTTTCCCCAATCGTTGAGAAGTTTAAAGAGTATCTTGAAATGAAAAACCAATTCGACGAATCTATTGAGCTTTTGGAAGCAGGGGGACTTGATAAAGACTTTAAAGAGATGGTTCAAATGCAATATGATGAATCGAAAGAAAAAATTGAAGTGCTTGGGGAAGAACTAAAAATTCTGCTCTTACCTAAGGACCCTAATGATGATAGAAACGTAATCATTGAAATTCGTGGTGGTGCAGGTGGTGAAGAAGCAGCATTGTTTGCAAATTCGCTATATAGAATGTACAGCATGTATGCCCAAACAAAGGGTTGGAACATTGAAGTAATGAACTTAAATGAGACAGAGCTTGGTGGAGTTAAAGAAATTTCATTTAGTATTGAGGGTGATGGAGCTTATTCGAGACTTAAGTACGAAAGTGGAGTTCATCGTGTTCAGCGTGTTCCAGAAACCGAATCACAGGGAAGAGTTCATACATCAACAGTAACCGTTGCTGTTCTTCCAGAGGCAGATGAGGTTGAACTTGAACTTAATGATAAGGATTTAAAAATAGACGTATTCCGGTCATCAGGTGCTGGCGGACAGCATGTAAATAAAACATCATCTGCTATTAGAATTACTCATTTACCAACTGGAATGGTTGTTGAGTGTCAAGATGAGCGTTCACAGCATAAAAATAAAGACAAGGCTATGAAGGTTTTGCGTTCAAGATTATTTGACATGAAACAGCAAGCTCATGATAGCGAAATTGCCTCCGAAAGACGTTCTCAGGTTGGAACTGGCGACCGTTCAGAAAGAATTAGAACATATAATTATCCTGAGGGAAGAATTAGCGATCATAGAATTGGTTTGACAATATACAGATTAGAGGGTGTTCTTAACGGAAACCTAGATGAAGTTATTGACGCACTTGCTACTGCTGATCAAGCTGCAAAGCTATCTGCTCAAGAGGGTGCATAATAAATGTCAAAACAATATTATACAAAAATTTTAAAAGCTGATGCCCAAAGCATTAAGCTTGCAGGTGAATTAATTAAAAATGGTGAATTGGTAGGAATTCCAACCGAAACTGTTTATGGATTGGCTGGCAATGCTTTAAATAGCAATTCATCAGATAAGATATTTTTAGCAAAAGGGAGACCATCTGATAATCCTTTAATTGTTCATATAACTGAACTTAATGATATATATGGACTTGTTAGTGATTTTCCAGTGCTGGCTCAAAAATGTGCAGAAAAATTTTGGCCTGGACCACTTACAATGATTCTTCCTAAAAAAGATGTTATTCCTTCACAGACAAGTGGGGGACTTGATACGGTTGGTATTCGTATTCCATCAGATATTACAGCTAGAGCGATAATTAAAGCTGCTGGAGTTCCTGTGGCTGCACCATCGGCTAATTTATCAGGAAGTCCTAGTCCTACAGAAGCAGTTCATGTTTATGATGATTTAAAAGGCAAAATTCCTTTAATAATTGATGGTGAACATTCTGTTGTTGGAGTTGAGTCGACGGTTATTTCATTTTTGGAAAATGGAATTCATGTTTTAAGACCTGGATTTATTTCACCAGAGGATTTAACTGAGGTGACACCTAATGTTACAGTTGATGATGGAGTTATTCATATGCTAGCTGAAAATGCAGTTGTCAAGTCACCAGGTATGAAATATAGACATTATTCGCCTAATGCCGATGTTATAATTTTAGATGGTGATTTAACTGGATTTAATAGATTTATTTGTAATAATGCAGATGAAAATGATTATTGTATGATATTTGATGACGATATTTTAAAATCGGACAATCAATATGTAACATACGGTAAAGACTCGACAGAGCAGGCAATTCAGCTCTTTTCTGTACTAAGAAAGCTAGATGAATTGAAAGTAAAAAAAGTATACGCTAGATGTCCTAATAGAAATGGCGTGGGACTGGCGGTTTATAATCGGTTGCTTAGGGCAGCAGGTTTTCAAGTGATAAAGGTATAAGTATTATGGATAATTTTTATTTAGTTGGCTTGACTGGTCAAAGTGGAGCAGGAAAAACTACAGTTAGCAATATGTTTAAAAACAATGGGTTTGCTGTTATAAATGCTGACTTAGTTTCAAGAAGTGTAACACAAGCTGGGACAGAATGCTGTAAGGCATTAAGTGTTCATTTTCCAACCTGTTTTGATGACAATTTCAATCTCGACAGGAAGTCACTCGGGAATATAGTTTTTAACGACAAGGAAAAGCTTAAGATTTTAAATAATACTATTTTCCCATTCATTTCTAAAGAAATAGACAAGGAAATTAAAGCGATTGTAAGAGACGGCGAAAATCTAATTCTTCTTGATGCTCCAACACTTTTTGAGGCAGATATTGATGATAAGTGTGATTGTATAGTTAGTGTCGTAGCTGACTTTGATATTCGCATTAAAAGAATATTAGAACGTGACGGAATTCCTGTTGAGTTGGTCAAAAGTCGGTTTAGTTCACAACTTTCAGAACAATTTTTTATTAGCAAATCAGATTATATTATAAAAAACAATACAGATATAGAGAATTTGATTAGTGATACTGATAGTATTATTAATCAAATAAAGGAGAACGCAAATGACCCGAAAGAGAGTTCAAAAAAAAGCTAAAGTACATTGGTTTTTAAAACTACTAATTTTAGTAACTCTTGTTTTATTAATTTCGAAGCTAGCCCCTGAAATCTCCAAAAAAGAAGTATATCCCATGGAATATGGCGAATATGTGGCTTCTTTTAGCACTGAATACAATGTTGACCCAAATTTTGTTTATGCAGTAATTAGAACCGAAAGCGCTTTTAATGAAAAAGCTGAATCTGAGGCTGGCGCAAGAGGACTTATGCAAATAATTGAGGACGCATATGATTGGGTTAAATACAAGATTTCTGATGAGAGAGATATTACATATGACCAAATGTATGAGGCAGAGTATAATATAGAATATGGAAGTTTTATGCTAGGCTATTATTATGAAAAATATAATTCCTTTGAGCTAGCCGCTGCTGCATATCATTCTGGTATGGGACAAGTGGATGAATGGCTAGAGGACGGAACACTAGATGCTAAGAATGTTGTTATTGACGACATACCAGCAAATAAAACAAGACATTACGTACGCAAAATAATGAAGGCATACAATGCATACAATAACCTGTATGAAACATAAACATAATTTAATATTTATGTACCACAATGCTTTAATAGAGCATTTAAGAAAGGAACAGATGTTATGTCAAATGAAGTAAAGAAAACAGAAGTTGAAAAGCTAAAAGAGAAGCTTTTTTCTGCACCAAAAAATGCAGCTTTAAGATTAAGTGATGATAATATTTCAGACGCAGATAAATTTTGTGAGGAATATAAGCTTTTCTTAGATGCTGCGAAAACTGAGAGAGAAGCAGTTAGTGAATCAGTTAGAATTGCAAAAGAAAACGGCTTTGAAAAATACTCAAGAGCAAAGAAATATAAAGCGGGAGACAAGTTTTTCTACATTAACAGAGGTAAGGCAATTATTTTATGTACTATGGGTACCGAAAATATTGAAAATGGTGTTAAAATAAATGCTGCTCACATTGACTCCCCTAGAATTGACTTGAAGCAAAATCCTCTGTATGAGGATAATGAGCTTGCTTTATTTAAGACACATTATTATGGTGGTATAAAAAAATATCAGTGGACAACTATTCCACTAGCACTCCATGGTGTTGTTATTAAAGGAAATAGAGACAAGGTTATTGTTAATATTGGTGAAGATGATAACGATCCGGTTTTTTGTATAACTGACCTTCTCCCACATTTAGCTAATGACCAAATGAAGAGAACTCTTTCTGAAGGCATTAAGGGAGAAGAACTTAATATTTTAGTTGGTTCGAGACCATTTAGAGATGACAAGGGTTCTGAGCTTGTTAAGCTAAATATTATGAAATATCTTAATGAAAAATATGATATTATTGAAGATGATTTTATTTCCGCTGAGCTTGAAGCTGTACCAGCATTTAAAGCAAGGGACATTGGTTTTGACAGAAGCTTAGTTGGTGGATATGGACAGGACGATAGAGTATGTGCTTACACAGCGCTTAAGGCTGCTATGAAATGTGATAATCCAAATAAAACTTGTATAACTGTTCTTACTGATAAGGAAGAAACTGGTAGTGATGGAAACACAGGTTTAAATAGTTCTTATTTAAAATACTTTATTTTTGACTTAGCGAAATCTCAGGGAGCAGAGGGAACAACTGTAATTTCTAACTCTGAATGCCTATCAGCAGACGTTAATGCAGCATTCGACCCAACCTTTCCCGAGGTTTTAGAGCCACGAAACTGTTCAAGAATAAACTATGGTGTTGTTGTAACTAAGTTTACAGGTGCAAGAGGAAAAGCAGGCACATCAGATGCTTCAGCCGAATTTGTTGGAAAGATTAGAAATTTGCTAGACGATAACGAGGTTATATGGCAGACTGGCGAGCTTGGTAAGGTTGATATGGGTGGCGGCGGAACCGTTGCTCAATATATTGCTAATTTAAATATTGATGTAATTGACGTTGGTGTACCAGTATTATCAATGCATGCACCATATGAGATAACTTCAAAGCTTGACATTTACATGGCATATAAAGCATTTGTAGCATTTTTTAAAGAATAAAGCTAAAACCTAAGGACGACATTTTACTGTCGTCCTTTTTTTGTTCCCTTTTATATAATTAGTATTTTATTTACCTTATTAATAGCCTAAGCTTTGCGTTAAGTTTACATTTATTATTATATTTTCCAATTTTTTTCTAAGCATGTTCAAAGCTAAATTATATTTTTTTAAAAATATAAAATAAGCCTGTATATGCAAGTCCAAACTTTTAGCTTTTTAACTAATTGCACAAAAATTTTATAGGACAACAAAATCGACAAGTTTATTTTGAAACAAGCTTTATAATTAAGACATAAGAAAAGGGTGAAAATATGAGGGTCATTTATCTTGATGTTTTAATTATTACAAACTTAATAATTTCCTTAACATTGCTTTCGTTGACAGCTAAGGCTACATATTCTTCAGTTAAAAACCATCGTTTAATTATAGCTGGTTTTTTTGGAAGCCTCTCGTCAATTTTAATTTTATTTAATAAAGAAAGCCTGTTAATTTCACTAGCCATAACTATAGCAAAGCTTGTTATTACATATTTTGAGATAGCAATTTGCTTTAAAACCTTTAAATTTAAAAAAGTATTTAAGCTTATATTAATCTATTTATTATTTAATTTTATTTTTATTGGAATTCTTATAGTTATTTGGAACTTGTCAAAAGGGAAGCTTGTGTACGTAAAAAATTATTCAGTATATTTTAATATTAGCATTGGTTGGCTTATAGTTATTTCAATTGCAACTTATCTTGTAATATCAATATTTGAGCTTATAAAAAACAGAAGCTTTTCTAAAGAAGATAGCTACAAGATTAAAGCAATAATTAATGGAAGAAGCTTTGAGAGCAAAGCAATTGCCGACACTGGAAACAAGCTAGTTGATATGTATTATGGAAAACCTGTTGTGGTGTTTTACAACAAGGAAATATCAGATTATCTTAAAATTGGTGATGAAATGGCAGTAGTAAAAAACAAGCTGCATATTTTGCCATATACAACAATTAAGGGACAGGGTATTATTTATGTAACAAAACCTCAGGAGATTGAAATTAGTGGTTTAAAAGATAAAAAAACCGCCGAGGTATGTATAGGAATATTATCAAGTGAAAATGAATATCCACGAGTAATATTTAACCCCAAAATATTAGTTTAGAAATTGAGAAAGGAAAGATGGATAATGTGGCAGACAAAACTTAACTTACTACAGAAAATGAAACTTAGAATAAGGAGACTTTTATATAAACAAAGCCTTTCTGAAATAGACTATATTAATGGTGCTGATTCTTTACCACCGCCACTTAACCGTGAAGATGAGAGAAAAGCTTTTGATCTTCTTGAAACTGGCGATGATAAAGGCAGGGACCTCTTAATTATACATAATTTAAGACTTGTGGTTTATATTGCAAAAAAATTTGAAAATACAGGAATTGGCATTGAAGATTTAATTTCAATTGGTACAATTGGTCTTATAAAAGCTGTTAAAACATTTCGTACTGATAAAAACATCAAGCTTGCAACCTATGCGTCAAGGTGCATAGAAAATGAAATACTTATGCATCTTCGAAAAACATCACAAATTCGAAATGAAATTTCTATTGATGAGCCACTTAATTACGATTCAGAGGGTAATGAGCTTTTGCTCTCTGACATTTTAGGAACTGACTCTGATACAGTAAATCGTGGTATAGAAAGTGAAGTGGAAAAAAGCATACTTTTAGAAGAGGTTGATAAGCTTGATTTAAGGGAAAGACAAATTATGCAAATGCGTTTTGGACTGGGTAAATTTAAAAGA
>JAAZIT010000064.1 GCA_012800685.1 Clostridiales bacterium | reverse complement strand
TGTGTCCTCGTATGCCCAGTTAAAATCCCAAGGCGCTAGGAAAGTCAATTTTTTGTACTTGCTAGTGGCACTAAAATCAACAGCCATAAAAAAGCTTCCCTCGCCAACATCATAATTGTGGACTAGCTCTTGAAGGATAACTGTGTTAGCCAGTGATTCTAAATCAATAACAGCTCCCACGGCTTCCTTTGCCGTTTTGTATGTTCCCTTAGCAGAAACAAGATTATAATTTTTGTCAAACATTAAAAGGTTGTTATTTTCAATTGCCTCATACATTATTTTAAAGCAATTGTTCACATATTTGCTAATAAATTGTTTTTGAGCATTAGAATTAATATCGCTTTTAATTGAAACATCGCAAGAATCAAAAGCACGTCTTACCCCTGCAATGTCTGTTACAGTAGCTTTTGCATATGTAAGAGGAAAATTAGGATGCTCATCACTAGGATAGTTGTCTATTTCAACAAAATAACCTATGTTAGTTTGATTTTCGTTAGCTTTAGGCTCGTATACGTCAACTCGACCTTTTCCTGCTTGATTTTGCTCACAAAGTAGATAAAGTCCCTTGTATTCTCCGTTTTCATAGACATTTACAAATGTTGAATCTGAAACATAATATTTTCCGTCAAAAATCTGCTCCGCTAAGTTAAATGCTGTATAGTTTGTAACTAAATTCCAGTCGGATCTTAAAAGAACCCAGCTTTTATATTTTTCTCCGTTATGTAGTCCCATCATATTTTGCTTTTTGTCAAATTTAATTCGATAAGGCTTTACATTATCATCGGCACTGGCACTTGAATTTCCACGAACTTTTACTCCGCCCTCTGCCGTTAATTTGTATTTGGCGTCGCAATTAAATACGTCGATAACTGCTGTAACATACTTATCCTTAGACAATATTGAGGCACTTCCATAAGTGGTGAAATTTACAGTAGCCACTGTTTTGCTTTTTGAAATGTTTGAAAAGGTTTTTTCAAGCTCTGTTTTCTCTTTTTGGTACTGTACCATCATGTCGGATATCTTTTCAACTGTACCACTTCCTGAACCTGTGCCAGTTCCAGTTCCAGTATTATTGCCTGTGCCTGTGTTATTTCCAGTGCCAGTGCCTGTACCAGTATTATTGCCTGTTCCTGTACCAGTATTATTACCTGTTCCTGTACCAGTATTATTACCTGTACCAGTTCCACCATTAGAATTATTGTTAGATGTGGAATTGTTATTTAAACTGTTGGAACTATCCGAACTATTTGAGCTTGAAGAGCTATCCGAGTTTGAATCACTAGAATTTGAGCTATCGCCACTTTCATTTGACGAGTCACTATTACTATCACTATCTTTACTGCTACTATTCTTAGAATTTTGGTCGCTAGACTTATCGCTATCTGAAGCCGATGTGCTATCTTCTAAACTCTCTTTAACATCTTTTGGTGATTGTTTTCCACAAGAGCAAAATAAAACTGCTGTTATAATTAATAGGCAAATTATGCCCTTCTTGAACATTATTTTCACTACCCCTTTCATGGTTTTACTGTTGTTATATTATTATGCAAATTATTGTGATTGTTACCAATATCATATCACAATGTCAAAAGAAAAACAACAGTTTCACAAATTAACCTTAATTTTGTTTATGATTATTCACCTTAAAATAAACCTCGCTATATGGTAAAACAACATAAAAGCTAGATGATTTTAGAGATAGAAATAATTAACACTATTTTTGTTATTTTCAGTTATATTAATGTTCACAGATTCAGTTGTATACTATTCGTTTTATACCACAGTATTTAGGCAATTAAAATATACAAATAAAAATAGCAGTAAGACTAATAAATCTCACTGCTATACAAATTTAATAAACAAACCAATTCCACCATAATTAAAGTAAAACTAAAAATAACCTATAAAGCTTTGGCTAACTGTTCTTTTCTAACCATTTCTTAGCGTAAGAACAGGTCGCTTGAACTTTTCCCCCTTGTTCACCTATTTGTGATGCTGCAAGCTTAACTAGCTCGCCCGCTACACCCTTTCCTCTAAGGGAGCTATCAACAAAAGTGTGGTTAATAGTAAAAACACCTTTTTCAGTTTCCGGAAAAGTAATTTCTGCAATAACTATACCACTTTCATTTTCAGCGTATATCCGATTTGTCTCAAATTTATAATTCATAGAATCTCTCCTTTTTATTACACCTACTAATCTTATTATGTTCAGTATAACCCAAAACATATTTTATATCAATAGGTATTTAAAAATAAGCTTGTACCTGCAATTTGACATAAAACCTTTAATTAAAAAGACAATATTTATAATTGTGCCTATGCAGATATTACTCCTAGCCATGTCAATACCTAAATGTATCCCTAGATTAATATTTACTTACAAAAAAAGTCTAAGCTCCACTTATATGGAAAACCCAGATAGTTTCTTGTAATGATGTTACATAAATCTAAATTGTTATTTTGAAACTAAATTTGCTATTATAAATTTTTATTCTTTAGGAATAACCTCTCTAATTTTTGAAAGCTTTTCAAGTGCTAAATTTAAGGTTTCGTCTTTTTTAGCATAGTGAAATCTTATATACCTATTTTCAGGCTCTTTAAAAAAGCTTGAGCCTGGAACTGCACCAACTCCAACATACTTAGCAAGATTTTCACAAAACTCAACATCGCTTTTATATCCAAATTCCGAAATATCCATTAGGACATAATATGCTCCCTCTGGCTTTGTGAAGTTAAGCCCAATTCTTTTAAGCCCACCTAAAAACAACACTCTTTTATCGGTATATTCCTGCTGTAGTGTCTTGTAATAATCCTCACCAAACCTAAGCCCTGTTACGGCAGCCTCTTGAAGTGGGGCAGCAGCACCTACAGTTAAAAAGTCATGAACCTTTTTAGCAACGTCAATTATATTTGATGGGGCAATTATATAGCCTAGCCTCCAGCCAGTTATTGAGTAGGTTTTTGATAAAGACGAACAAGAAATTGTCCTTTTCCACATATTTGGAAGAGTTGAAAAATAAACGTGCTTATGTGGCTCGTAAACAATATGCTCATAAACCTCGTCAGTTATTACATATGTGTCGTATTTTTCAGCTAAATCAGCTATTACCTTTAGCTCATCATAGGTGAAAACTTTACCACAGGGATTAGAGGGATTGCATAAAATAAGTGCCTTTGGATTTTGTTTAAATGCAGACTCTAGTACATCAGCGTCGAATGTAAATGCAGGAGGAATAAGTGGGACGTAAATAGGCTCTGCACCAGAAAGTACTGTATCAGCGCCGTAATTTTCATAAAATGGTGAAAAAACAATTACCTTGTCTCTAGGATTTGCAACTGTCATCATTGCCGCCATCATTGCCTCGGTGCTACCACAGGTTACTACTATTTCGCTATTTGGGTCTATGGTCCTCTTCATAAGCTTAGATTGCTTTTGTGCAAGTGCCTCACGGAAATTTTGTGCGCCCCATGTTATTGAATATTGGTGAAAATCTTCCTTTGTAACTTGAGCAAGCCTTTGAAGAATTTCTTTTGGTGGATCAAAATCAGGAAAGCCCTGTGATAGATTTACTGCACCATATTGGTTTGAAATTCTAGTCATTCGCCTTATTACAGAATCTGTGAAATATGATGTTCTGGTACTCAGGTTCTTCATATTAATATTCCTTTCAAAAAGAATCTATTTAAATTATTAGTAAAGCTGAAAATCTAGTTGTCACTGGACTTTCAGCTTATATTTATTATATCCTTTCGTCAAATAATTGGTTCTTAGGAAGAATTAAGCTAAGTGGGATTAAATCATCGCCTAATTCTCCCATATAAGAACCTTTTTGAAAAGGGTATAAGAAGATAGCAAAGGTAAGGGATATAATTACTAAATTTGATAGTCTAGGGTTCGTTCGTCAATTATTCTCCTTGACTTATGCTCTGAACGGGTGTCTAGCCCACCGTCCTTATGCACAACAACCTTAAATGGCTTAACACCAATTCTTGCTTTAAGAGCAACAGATGTTCTTGCTGCAATTTCTTCATCAGTTTCAGTGCTGTCAGCAGTTCTTTCAATCTCAACATTGTATTTACAAGTATAGTCTTTTTCAAATACACGAATTAAATACTCTCCTGTTATGCCCTTAACCTCTCTAATTACAGCCTCAATGTCGCTAGGGAATACGTTAACAGCCGAAACAATAAACATATCGTCTTTTCTTCCATTAATGTGAATTCTTCCATGAGTTCTTCCGCATGAGCAAGGGGTATTATCAATGTAACCAATGTCTCCGGTACGGAAACGAATCATTGGTCTTGCTTTCTTTTTAAGGGTTGTGTAAACAAGCTCGCCCACTTCACCAGCAGGCAAAATTTCACCAGTGTGAATGTCAACAGTTTCAACTAAAATCTGATCCTCACAAATATGAAGTCCGTCCTTAGCCTCACACATAGCGGCACAAGCCCCATATATGTCTGAAAGACCATAGAAATCATAAAGCTCTGCACCCCAAAGCTCCTCAATAGCTTTTCTTGTTGTTCCAATCGAACCACCAAGCTCGCCGGCAACAATAATCTTTTTAATAGCTAAATCTTTTTTTGGGTCAATGCCATTTTTCTTTGCTGTTTCACCTAAATACCACGCATAAGATGGACTGGTCCAAATAATAGTTGGCTGATAGGTTTTAAGTATAAATAAAAGTCTTTCACTAGGAAGTGTTCCGGCCCAAATACATAATGCTCCAAGATTCTGTGCGCCGATTACATCAGGGCCTCCTACATAAAGTGAAAAGTTTAAAGCGTGAACGTATCTGTCCGTTGGTCTCATTCCTATTTGCCAAAACCAACGGCTTTCTGTATCTTGAAATTCATCAAAATCCTCTTTGGTAAATGGGCTCATTGTTGGAACTCCAGTTGAACCGGTTGAAGTTGAAATAAATACTACATCTTCTTCCGGAACTGCTGCAAGTTCGCCTAAAAACGAACCAACTCCTTGAGTGTCACGCTGTGTTTTCTTATCAATAAAAGGAAACTTAGCTAAATCACTTAGCTCTTTAATATCCTCTGGTTTTAATCCTAATTCGTCAAATGAACGCTTGTAATATGGTGCGTTTTCATATGCGAATTTAACCGAAGTCTTTAACCTTTCAAGCTGAAGTTTTTCAAGCTCCACTCTAGGTAATGTCTCAATCTCTTCATTCCAATATTTCTTCTCTGCCATTTTAAAATCAACCCTTTCAAAATTCGTGTCGCTTAAATGTACCAGTTTTTGCAAATGTTTTCCCACTTTTTATCTCCTTAGTTTATAGCTTTTTGTCAAGAGCGGTTGCGAAAATATCCCCAATCCACTGAATTACCTGAACTAAGATTATTAGTATTACAACACGAGCTATCATTATATCTGTTTCATATCGCTGGTATCCATATCTGTATGCAAGGTCGCCTAAGCCCCCACCTCCAACAAGTCCAGCCATGGCTGAAAAGCCTAGTATTGAAATTGCTGTAACGGTTATGTTTTTAACTAGAGAGGGGAGTGCTTCTGGAATTAGGATTTTAAATATAATTCTAGGCTTTGATGCCCCTGATGCAACTGATGCCTCAAGTATGCCCTTTGGAACATCTGAAAATGACGCTTCCGCAAGTCTTGAGAAAAATGCAATTGACGCAATAGAAAGGGGAACTATTACAGCTTCAGAACCGATTTTTGTTCCCACAATTAGCTTTGAAAGTGGGAGCAGTAATATCATCAAGATTAGAAAGGGAACTGAACGAATGATATTCAAAAGAATTCCCACAACTTTGTTTATAACCGTATTTTTTACAAAAAGATTGTTTGAGGTTGTATAAAGCAAAAGTCCAAAAAGCCCTCCGATAATAATTGCTATCAATAGAGAGGTTAAAACCATGAATGCCGTTTGTCCTAACGCCTCTATAATGTCATCTTTAAGAAGAAGTATGTTTTCAAGCACTTAAAATCACCTCGGCTTTCTGTGTTTTTTCTTCAAGCTCTTTTATGGCGAGAAGAATATTTTCTTGTGTTCCTATAATATTTACGTAAAGTATTCCAGTTGGATTTGTACCAATGTACTCAATTTTTCCGTGAAGAATATTATATCTTACTCCAAACTTTTCTGCTGTATCGGATAGAATAGCTTCTGCGGCTTTTTCGCCCTTGTAAATTATTTTTACTAATGGTCCGCTTAATTTATTAAGTATCTCTTGTGGTACGTCAAACCTTTGCGTATGTGAAATAAGCTGTTTTGTAAACTGGTGCTGTGGATTAGTGAATACCTCGTATACATTTCCAATCTCTACAATTTCAGCCTCTGACATAACAGCCACTCGATTACAAATAGCTTTAACAACCTCAAGCTCGTGTGTAATGATTATTACGGTTATACCTAGTCTCTGGTTTATCTCTTTTAAAAGGGCTAAAACTGATGCTGTTGTTTCCACATCAAGTGCTGATGTTGGTTCGTCACAAAGGAGTATCTCTGTATTGTTAGCTAAGGCTCTAGCTATTGCAACACGCTGTTTTTGTCCTCCTGAAAGCTTTGAGGGATATGCATTAGCCTTGTCTGAAAGATTTACAAATTCAAGAAGCTCTTTTATTCGAGACTTTATTTCGCTTCTTTTATGCCCTGCTGTTTCAAGAACAAATGCTATGTTTTGTGAAACAGTCTTGTTTTCAGCTAAATTAAAATGCTGAAATATCATTCCAATATTTTGTCTTAGGTTTCTTAAAGCCTTGCCCTTTAGATTGACTACACTTTTCCCTTTAACTAAAACGTCCCCTGTTGTTACAGGCTGAAGAAGATTAATTGTTCTTAGGAGGGTGCTTTTTCCGGCACCACTCCCTCCAACAATTCCAAAAATGTCGCCTTTTTCTATGGTGAAGCTTGCACCTGATACTGCTTTTATTATGTTTCTTTTTTGCTTAAATGTTACGCCTGTATTCTTAAATTCTACCATTTGACTTCACCTCATTTTGATTTTTAATCGTTATATCCACTTGGTTTTCCAAATGCAGAATACTGCTTGCTTGCGTCCTCTACAATTTTTCTAAATTCGTCAGAGTGAACAATGCTTGTTATATCCTTTGAAAACTGTGAATCCTTGTCCTCAGTTCTCACTGCAATTACATTAAAATAACCCTCGCCTAAAACCTCGTTATAGATTGCGTCGGTTAGCTTTAATCCTGCACCAATTGCATAGTTTCCGTTAATTACAGCTATGTCAACACTATCAAGAACGGTTGGCAGTATTTCAGCACTTACCTCTTGAAACTTAAGATTCTTTGGATTTTCTGAAATGTCCTTAACTGTTGCAACAGAAGGATCAACATCAGGGTTAAGTGTTATTATTTTTGTTTGTGCTAGAACTCTTAAAGCTCTTGAGAGGTTTGTATCGTCATTTGGAATAGCAACTGTTGCGCCGTCCTTAATATCGTCTATTGATTTAAGTTTTTCTGAAAAAACACCCATTGCAGCAGTTGGAACTTCTGTTATATGGACTAAATCAAGCTTGTGTTCAGTACTAAAATTCTTTAGATATGTTGAATGCTGAAATAGGTTTACATCAATTTCTTTGTCTGCCAAAGCGTTATTAGGCTGAACGTAATCTGAAAACTGAACATACTCTATTTTGTATCCCTTTTCTTTTAAAGCCGGCTCAATGGCATCTTTAAATAAATCCTCGTAAGGACCTGCGCACACGCCAACCTTTATTTCTTTTCTTTCCTTATCCAGTGGCTTATTTTCCTTTTTCTCGCAGGCTGTTAAAGTACCTGCTCCTATTATTGCTGCTAAAGCTAGAGGTAAAATTCTATTTAATTTTTTCATGATAATTAATTCCTTTCAAATTTGAGTTAGTGTTTGTTTATTAATTTTTGACGCAAAAAAAGAAGCTGTGTTGAAAAATAACAACAAAACTTCAGAAATATCGTGTTATATCTGTTTTAAATTAAGACAAAAAAGCCTTAACATCGCTCTTTCTTTATAACAAGAGCGCTTTCAAAACAGCATATGGCACAATACTTCCTAATTCTGTTGAAACAACACATTCGCATGGTATTCTCTTTTGCATTAATATTAACTATTGTATTTTTCAATGTGATAGCCCCCTCTTATATTTCCTATTGATTCGATAGGATTAGTATGTTTGTAAGTATATACTAGATTACATCTGTTGTCAAGAGTTTATAGCATAGTATTTTAATATGCTTAGTATATTTAGATGATTGACTAGAATTTACTAAAGAAATAACCCTATGTTTAGAAATAATTCCTATAATTTCTACAAAAACATAGGATTTTGTATTCTTTAACTTTCTGATAATTTATAATTTTCCATATAGCCCTGTTGTAAAATATCTATCCCCTCTATCAGGGAAAACAGTAACAATATTTCCTTTTTCGATAGTCTGAGCGAGCTTCATCGAGGCTGCTAATGCCGCACCAGATGACGAGCCAGCAAAGATACCCTCTTTTTTTGCAACAAGCTGGGCATAATCAAAGGCTTCTTTGTCCGTTATTTTTATAACCTTATCCACAAGAGACATATCCATAGTTTCTGCTATAAAATCATTGCCAATACCCTCTATGTTATAATCGGCGTGTTCTCCTCCGCCCATTGTTGAGCCAACTGGGTCGGCTAATACTCCCTTAATGTTAGGGTTTTTCTCTTTTAGATATTTAAGTATTCCGGAATATGTCCCACCACTTCCTGCTCCTGATACCACAAAGTCTATCTGTCCCTCAAGGTCATCATATATTTCTTTTCCTGTTGTTTCATAGTGGGCTAGGGGATTGGACATATTGGAAAACTGGCTTAAAGATATTGAGTTAGGAATTATCTTTTTAATTTCTTCTGCTTTTTCCACTGCGCCAAGCATTCCAAACTCTCTAGGAGTATTAACAACTTTTGCACCTAACGCACGCATAAGTGCTTGCTTCTCGGCTGAAAATTTCGTTGGAACAACAAATATAATATTATAACCCTTGTTAAGAGCAACAAAAGCGATTCCAAGCCCTGTGTTTCCTGCTGTAGCCTCAACAATAGTTCCACCGGCTTTTAAAACTCCTCGATTTTCAGCATCTAAAATCATGTATTTTCCTGTTCTGTCCTTAACACTTCCAGATGGATTGTAAAGTTCAAGCTTTGCAAATAGATTTACGTTTTCTTTTTGTAAAATTGTTCCTAGCTTAACCATTGGAGTGTTTCCTATTAAATGATACATGGATTCATAATAGCTCATTTTATTTTACCTCGCTTTTTTCAATGGCTTGCTTTAAATCAGAAAGAATATCATCAATTTTTTCAATTCCAACTGAAAGCCTAATAAGTCCGTCTGTAATCCCCACCTTTTTTCGGATATCAGCAGGAATTGAAGCGTGTGTCATTGAAGAAGGGTGGCATACTAGGGACTCAACTCCACCAAGACTTTCAGCTAAAGTTACAAGATTAAGACTTTCAAAAAATACTTCAATGTTATAGTTTTCTTTTAATTCAAAAGATATCATTACCCCACCATTTTTGGCTTGAGATTTATTTATTTCATAGCCCTGAGAGCTTTTTAAACCAGGGTAATATACCTTTTTAACAGCAGGATTAGATACTAAAAATTCAACAGATTTTTCAGCATTCTCAACGTGCCTGTCTAAACGAACTCCTAGAGTTTTAATTCCTCTTATTAATAGAAATGAGTCGAATGGTTGAAGAACCCCACCGGTTGAATTTTGAATAAATGCAATCTTTTGGGCAAGCTCTTTATTATTTACAACTGCAAGTCCTGCTACCACGTCGCTGTGTCCGCCTAAATATTTCGTGGCACTGTGAACAACAATATCTGCCCCTAAGTCAATAGGTCGTTGTAGATATGGTGTCATAAATGTGTTGTCAACAATTACTAAAACTCCGTGTTTGTGAGATATTTCTGATATGCCCTTAATATCCGTTATTGTCATAAGAGGGTTAGCAGGACTTTCAATAACTACAGCCTTTACATCTGGAGCAATTGCTTTTTCATATGCGCTAAGGTCTGTGGTGTCTGCAATTGTATATGTTATGTTAAAATGATTAAAAATCTTGTCTAAAAGTCTGAATGTTCCACCATATACATTGCTTGAAATTAACACCCTGTCTCCTGATTTTAAAAGGCTAAGTACTGCTGTTAAAGCCGCCATTCCAGAGGCAAAGGCAAATCCGGCATAACCATTTTCAAGCTCTGCAATAAGTGCCTCTAATGCTTCTCTTGTTGGGTTTCCTGTTCTCGAATATTCATAGCCTCTCATTTTACCTAAACCGTCCTGTTTGTAGGTTGATGTTTGATAAATTGGTATATTTACTGCACCGGTTCTTTCATCTATTGAAATTCCTCCGTGTATTAGTGTTGTTTCTATATTATTTGATTTTGACATGATAATCTCTCCTTTTAATATTTTACAATTATTGTTTTTGTGGTTTTATTATTTAAATGTGGGTTAATTTCTACATTTATAGCTTTTTAAGCAATTTTTATAATTGACTGTGTATATTAAGATTTAAAGTACAGCTTTTTTATTAATATTAATATTGCTCATTTAGCTACAATAGATTTTATATTGTATAGCAATTTTTATAAATTTGCTTATTGTTATATTAACTTTTATATTTATAGCAAACTTAATAGTATAGTGCTAAAAACTATATCAGTGTTTTTTACTCGTAAACAATTCCACCTGTATAAGTTGCTGAAATTAAGTGAACATTCTCAAATGCCTTTAATCCATCAGTTCTATGAGCAAAATATTCCTCCTCAACTCTTGACGGAGTTAAATAGGTGTCTATCTGAAAACCTAAGCTGTAAAGGGCTCTTGAAAGCTGGTTGTATGTAAAACCCTCTGTCATTTTCTCACCTAGTGACTTGGTTATCTTAGCAAGACGTTCCACACGCCTGCTCGGTGGGGTATCGTATTTACCGGGGTAGTCAAAAATAAGTATGCTTCCATTTTCCGATATTTCCGAAATGCTTGTTAGTGTGTTTATAAAAACAGGTAAGGTTAAATAGTATGAAACACCTAGAATACTGTAGCAGGTTTTTATATTTGGGTTAAACCCTTTTTCAAGTAGCTTATCCTCAAGCTTTTCTTTTTCGAAATCCACCTCAACAAAATTAACGTTCTTTGGAATTATCCACTGTAGTTTTTTAATTTTGTCAAGCTTGTATTTTTGTGTGTCTGGGTGGTCTATTTCAAATATCTTTATGTTTGAATTAGTGTTTCTAAATGAAAATGTATCTGAGCCTGCTCCACATATTACATACTGGACCTCTTGATTACCCTCAGCAAATTTTAATAATCTCTCCTCAGAAAAGTGTATTCTTGAAACTGGAATAGGCATTAGATATTGGTTTATTATTTCTTCAACATCTCCCTTTGAATAAGGTTTAGTATCTTGATTTTCAGAAAATCCTTGGCTAATAAAGTTATATATTTCGGTATATTCCTCACTTCCCATAATGTCATAGGCTAAATAGTCATCAAATATTTTTTGGGTTGCTTTGTTTGAATGCCATGCCCTTGCAAAAGCACATAGCTTTGCGGTCATACTTTCTACTTGGTCTATCATAATTCTTTGCCCCTTTTCGTTTTTAAAAATAAAAAAAGCGGTCGCCACTACGTAGCTTCCGCAGGATTTTTCCTTTAATTATAATTTATAGAAAATCTTAATTGCTTAAAATCAATTAGCCAATTTAGACTTTTGATAGAAAGCAAAAAAATATTATAGTTCCCTAAATTATGGTGAAAAATGTCCTATACTATTCCATTATTGGAATAGATCCAGCTTTAACACTATGCTAATTGAGGTTGAAGTTGTAGTTAAAGCAGTAATTGCAGATGTAGATGTAGTTTCAGATGTATTAAATATTTTGTTATTTTTATTTTCTTTACAAAAGCTACAACAACAGCGTTTTATATTAGCAGTAGTCACGATGTTTTCCTCCTTAATTTATATGCCGATTTATATACCCTATTA
>JAAZIT010000063.1 GCA_012800685.1 Clostridiales bacterium | reverse complement strand
CAATTGGCAGCCTTTTTAAGGAGATTAATATCCTCCGCTTCACTACCGAATGAAATAAGCTTAACCAATCCACCAAATCCTGCTAATACGCTAATAGCACCCTGTGCAAATTTTTCAGCACTAGCACAGGCATAAGGACATGGTAGCTCAATAACTAAATCCACTCCATTTTCACAAGCTTTTCTAGCTCGATAATGCTTGTCCAAAATGGCAACATCACCACGTTGAACCATATTTCCGCTCATTACGGCAACAATATGAGTTGCCCCCATTTTCCGTGTTTCTTCTATATGGAATTTGTGTCCGTTATGAAAGGGATTGTATTCTGAAATTATCCCGCAAATTTTCAAGATTTATCATCAACTTTCTATTTGTAACTTTAAAAACTGTTGGTAATACTTATTATCGCCTATTAAATATAGTAATTGTTTTCATAAAGAGTATAATATTTCTTAAAACTGCACCCTTTAATACCCACAATGCAAGAAATTTCATGCATTTTTAACAAAGTTTATTAAAAAGACTTGAAATTTTACTACTAATGTTATAATATATAATAATGGTATTTATGTCAAGTATATTATAATGAGGGAGAAATGTTTAATGATTATTTTGGTTGTTAATGCAGGAAGCTCGTCACTTAAGTATCAGCTTCTTGATATGACCGACGAATCAGTAATTGCAAAGGGAAACTGTGACAGAATTGGTATTGACGGTCACGTTTCACACAAAACACTGGACGGCAGAGAAATCAGCTTTGATAGTAATTTGCCAACACACACTGAAGCATTCGAAAAGCTTGTTGAGGTGCTAACTACTGGTGAGGCATCAGTACTTAAATCAATGGGCGAAATTTCAGCTGTTGGACATAGAGTTGTTCAAGGTGCTGAGATTTTTGATAAGACTTGTATCGCCACCGACGAGGTTATCGATCAAATTGACGACCTTGCTGAATTAGCTCCAGTACACAATCATCCACACGCTCTTGCTTTGAGAGCATGTAAAAAGGTTTTGCCAGATGGAACCCCACAGGTTGTTGTGTTTGACACAGCTTTTCATCAGACAATGCCTAGAAAAGCATATATGTATGGATTACCTTACGAATGCTATGAAGACCTTCACGTGAGAAAGTATGGTTTCCACGGAACTTCACACAGATATGTTGCTCACAAGCTACAAAAAACTCTTGCTAAAAAGCCAGAGGAGCTTAAGATAGTTTCATGCCACCTTGGTAATGGTTCTTCTATTACAGCTATTGACGGCGGTATTTCTGTTGATACATCAATGGGATTCACTCCACTTGATGGCTTAATCATGGGAACTCGTTCTGGCTCTGTTGACCCATCAGCAGTTGAATTTGTTCAGAAAAAGCTTGGACTTTCACCAAACGAGATGAGCGACTATATGAATAGGAAATCGGGATTTTTAGGGCTTTCAGGAATTTCAAGCGACAATAGAGAAATTTCTCAGGGTGTTGAAGAAGGAAACGAAAGAGCTATAATTGTTAGAGACCTTCTTACATATCAAATTAAAAAATATATTGGTTCATATGCTGCTGCAATGAATGGGCTTGACGCAATAATCTTTACTGGCGGAATTGGAGAGAATGCTCCTGAGGTTCGTGAAGAGGTTTGTGCAGATATGGACTTCCTTGGAATTAAAATTGATAATGAGCTTAATGCTAATGTTAGAGGTGCACTTACAAACCTTACTTCTGATGATGGAAAGGTTCAAGTATGGGTAGTTCCAACTAATGAAGAGCTTCTTATTGCTAGAGATACACTCGCTCTTATTGGCGAATAGCACTTAATTCTAATACATTAATAGACTGGATAACTTAAGTTATCCAGTTTTTTGTTATTTTAGTCAAGCTATAAGTATTTATTGTTCCAATTCACATTGAAAGTTTAAATATTTCATGTTATAATTTTTATATAATGAAATATAGATTAGTATTGCCTAAAAACTATAAATAACTAAGGTTGTGACAAATTTGGAAAATGTAATTATAATACTACTGTGTCTAGCAGGCTTCATTGTTGTTGCTTTTTTAGTTGCAGTAATCAATGCTATAAGAATTAAAGGCTCTTATAAAGAACCAAAAGAATTTCGTCTTGGTATTGATGATATTAATAGCCAGCTTCACGCTAGCCACCTTGCTCGTATGATTCAAGTGCCTAGCGTTTCAATAAGAGACAGCAATGATTTTTCACAAATTAAAAAAATGCATAAGGTTCTTGAAGAGCTTTATCCTAACATTCATAATAGGCTTGAAAAAATTGATATTGATGGAGCTTTGCTTTTTAAATGGCGTGGTAAAAGCTCAAAAGCCCTGCCTATACTTTTGATGTCTCACATGGACGTTGTTGAAGCAACTGGTAGCTGGAAGTTTAGTCCTTTTTCAGGGAAGATTTCTGATGGAAAGATTTGGGGACGAGGTGCTGTGGACACAAAGGGCGCTTTGTGTGCAATATTAGAAGCGGTGGAGCATTTGGTATCCATAAATTATGTACCTAGCTGTGATGTGTATATTGCATCGTCAAACAATGAAGAGATTACTGGAGACGGTGCTGTAAAAACAGTTGAATATTTATACAAACAGGGTATTCGTTTTGATTTAGTCATGGACGAGGGTGGCGCTGTAATGTGTGGTACTATGGGTATAAACGAACCCTCAGCAATGGTGGGAATTGTAGAAAAAGGTAGAGCTAATGTTAAATTTATTGCCCATTCTAGCGGAGGTCATGCTTCTATTCCATTTAACAATAACCCTTTTGCCCAGCTTTCCAAGGTGGTATCAGAGCTTGACAGAAAACCCCCATTTAAAAAGAAATTGACAAAACCAGTTAAAAGAATGTATAAAGCAATGAGCCCTTATCTAAGCTTTAAATACAGATTAGTTTTAGGAAACCTTTGGCTTTTTGGAGGAATATTGCCAGCTGTATGCAGTAAAATGGGTGGTCAAGCGGCGGCTCTTGTTCAGTCGACCTGCGTGTTCACTATGGCTGAGGGTAGCAGTGGTGCAAACGTAATTCCTGAAACAGCAACCTGTACCGCTAACGTTCGATTTATTTTACATGAAAATGAGGAGAAAACTTTAAACAAGCTTAAAAAGGTTGCAGACAAATATAATGTTGAAATGGAAAAAATATCTGGATATGATATCTGCCCAACAGCAGACACAAATACATATGCATACAAACAGGTTTTAAAGCAAATAAAGGAGACCTTTGGGGATATTCCGATAGTTCCTTACGTTATGCTCGCTGGAACTGACTCAAGGCACTATACAAAAATTTGTGACTGTGTTATTAGATTTGTTCCTTTAATTTTTTCAGAGGAACAACAAAAATCAGCCCACGCAATTAATGAAAATCTAGATGTTTCTTCTCTTTCTCGAGGAGTAACCTTCTACGTTGATTTTATAAAAAATTACGGTAAATAAGTTATGACAATTGTCACTATACACTCTTCATTTTATATTGTATAATAAAGAAAAGGAGGAGATAATATGAAAAACAAATTAAGTAATATATTAATCGGAATTGTATTTATTGTAGGTGGGATTATTTTTTGTGGAAACATTCTTAATTTTTGGGATGTTGATGTATTTTTTGATGGATGGTGGACCTTGTTTATAATTATTCCGGCATT
>JAAZIT010000062.1 GCA_012800685.1 Clostridiales bacterium | reverse complement strand
CTTGTAAGACAAAACCAGCAAAAACAAAATTTTCTAAAGTATTTGACTTAAAACAAGCAACACCTTCGCTATTCGATGCATAAATATAGTAATATCCTTTTTCTTCAATGATGTAGGGATCAGGTTGAGACAATAAATTCCCTTCGCCCGGTTTTACTATTTTTTTTGATAATATCATTGTTTTCTTCCTTTACCAATATATTTTTAAAATCAATTATCAATTTAACGAAGGTCACAACCTTAAATTGTGACCTTTATGATTTATTAATTTAATTCAAAGTTGCTTTGTTTATAGTTTTCTTCTTCTTCTTATTAAAACAAAAGCAGAAACTAATAAGGCAACAGCAACCAAAGCTGCTCCTATTACAAATTCTATACGAACTTTAGGACTAGATGGTTCTTCATCAACTGGTGTTTCTATTGGATTTTCATCATCAGGATTTTCATCCGGATCTACAGGTTTTTCCTGAACAGTCACTTTGAATGTTTCATACATTTCTGAATCAGAAAGTAGTTCTATACGAATCGTGTATTCTCCTGGAACCTTTGTATCATATCCAGTAGGCATAATTACTTTATATTCGCTTCTTAGTAACTCTCTTGAAGTTCCATCATTAAACTTTACTGTAACTTTTAAAGCGGTAGTATCAAAAATTCCATCATAATTAACTGTGAGGTTTATATCTGAAGTATCTAAAGTAATTTCCTCAGGAACAGCGTTTTTCGCAACCGTCATATCTACAAAGCCAAAGTGTTCATCAGCACTTGCCAAGAAATTCAAGACGAGGTTATGGTCACCAGCTGCTAAATCAACAATTGCTATTGCTTGATTGTTAGTTCCGACGGTAAAATCATAAGCAACACCATCAATGAACAATTTTCCATTAGTAGCAGTATTATTCACAGTGTTAATAATGAATTTATAGCTAAAAGCTTCTTCAACCTTTAAATAATAGTTTAAACTGCTATTTCCGGCTTTAGTTTTCCAAACATAATCATTATTACTATCTAGGAATCCTAAACTACTTCTAACTCCGTTTTTCGGAATAAAACTTTCGTCGATATCAGAATAATCAATTGGAGTTATTTCAAAATACCTTAACCATGCAGCATAAGCATCGGAAAACTTCATTTCAACAGTATTTAAACCAACAACCAAATCTACTTCAAACATAAACGGAGTATCTAAATTAGTAAAAAAGGTATTGATTGTATAAGGATCGTTTTCATTTACTTTGATAATTAAATTGCCTTGTGGTTCCTGATAGCATTCTGCATAACTCTTTATAATAAATTTCCCCGAAACTGTACTATTAATCATAAGTGTTAGCGTCATTTGTCTGTTTTCATCATTACCAACACCATTAGAACCAAAGGTATAGCCACCATCTTTTAATTTTTGATTGGCAACTGTCCAGAAAAGTCTATCATTATAAATACCTTCGCCTTCGCCAATAATCTTAGCATAATTATAGTAAGAATAAGTGTCAGCTCCAGTCCCTTCGCCATTAAATTCTAGAACTTGCCCTTCAAAAGGAAGCCCTTCTTCTATAACCGATACATTATAATAACTTTCAAGCTCACTATCATTCATCATTACATAAATACGATATGAACCTAAAGCTTGGTTATTAAAACCACTTGAATCAATTGTATACTGTTCGGGAGTTAGTTCAGTTTCTTCACCATCAACTTTATAGATCACTCGTAAATTAGAATCAATAAAGTCTCTATTAAGGTTGTAGATGGTCTTAGCGTTGGTTGTATCAATTACCAATTCAATTTGCGGAACAGCTTCAAAACGAATGTTCTCACACCACCAGTTAGATACCAAAACTGCTCCAGGTGTATCCTCACTTACTTCTTCTGTTTTTTCTTCGTTGACTAATGTTAAAACATTTTCAATAGTAATGACATTTTCACCGGCTTTAAGAGATATTGGATAACGATTCTCAGTAAGTCCGCCCCAACCAGCAGCAGCACTAAATGCTACATATTCTTTTTCATCGACAGTATAAACATCGTCATTGATGGTTATTTTTGCTCTATTTGCAAGATTATTTCCGGCG
>JAAZIT010000061.1 GCA_012800685.1 Clostridiales bacterium | reverse complement strand
ATCATCTTTATGAGTATAGTCACTTATCAATAGAGTACCTGCAGGATGACGAAGACGACTTAAAGTAAAAACCCATCTGTAATTTTCTGACACGCTTGCCCGCAAATCAGGCATAATATAAACATTACTCCCATAGGTACCGTATTGTTTGTAAAAATTGTTAACAGGGGCATTCATGGCAGTTGGACACTGAAAGGTTTTCACAGTTACACCATAAGGGTCTTTGGGATTATTAGCAGTAGTAGTACTGCGCCACCCCCGAAGAAAATTGAAAAAACCTATGAAAGACGTAGCATGCCTGCTAGGGCAGATGTAGTCTTCATACTCATCGGAATAATGAAACATTGCGACCCCGATTTGTTTTAAATTGTTCATACAAGAAATGGTTTGGGCTTTTTGTCTGGCTTTACTTAAAGCTGGCAAAAGTATACTGGCAAGTATAGCAATAATGGCAATAACTACCAGTAATTCTATGAGGGTAAATCTTTTACAATGTTTTTTCATTGCTCTAATCCTTATTTTTATGTTGACAATTGATGAAAGAAACAATTAAATATTTCTTTCTATTTCTATTTATTTGATTTTTGCTGCAGTTCTCTCGTCTTATGAATCGGCAGCAATTAATTCCCTTAATTTATATGTGCCTATTCAAAAATTTTATATGGTGATGTATTTCTGTGATATTCAGTTTTAGTAGTGTGATAGGCATAGAGCAAACCACCCCAATCAGAAGTGGTTCCTGGTTGTACTTGGTTTAGAGTTAATGAATTCACATGCATATCAGCATAAAGTAAATTCGCCCGACCACCATGACGATAACCGATAAAAGAAGAATAGTCTATTTGCCAGTCAGCTGGTTTTCCATTATCTGCAATCAGTAATATTCCAGCAGGATGACGAAGGCGACTTAAAGTGAAAACCCAACGATACATCTCTTCTCTGCTTGTACGTAAGTCAGGCATATAGGCAATATTGCTTCCGTAAGTACAATATGGAAATGCAGTTGTACCACTTTTGGCGGTGGGACATTCAAGAACTTTTGCATCAACACCATAAGGATTTTTCGGATTTTTACTCGGATCAGTATTCCGCCATCCTTGAAGATAACGATACCAACCAATGCCAAGAGGACTTCCATTATACAATGGAGCCTGACGACCGGGGCAAACATAGTCCTGATAATGATCAGAATAAAGGGCCATGGCAACACCGATCTGTTTGAGTTTGTTTGTACAAGTAATAGCTTGGGCTTTCTGACGGGCCTTGCTTAATGCAGGCAAAAGCATACTGGCTAATATAGCGATAATTGCTATAACGACTAGCAACTCAATGAGGGTAAACTTTTTACAATGTTTTTTCATCTGTCTTTCTCCCTTTTAGTTTTGGTTAAAATCACAAAATTATTTTTTTTGCTGTTTCTATTTTCATATCAATTAATATCAGCTACAGTTTCTCCTGGAAAAATTTTGGTCGCGTCTCGCAGTTGGGACCTGAAAATGATGCTTGTCTTATGAAATTTGCACCACACAAGTTGTGTTTTGCTTTGGGGGCTCTGCCCCCAAACCCCCGGAGTTTTTTTAGGCATGGCACT
>JAAZIT010000060.1 GCA_012800685.1 Clostridiales bacterium | reverse complement strand
CATTTTATATATTTTGTGATGTATGCTATGCTTGGCTGGTGCTATGAGGTTTTTCTCGAGGTAGTTATTTACAAATGGGGCTTTACTAATAGAGGTGTTTTATTTGGGCCATACTGCCCTATTTATGGTGTTGGCGCTTTAACATTTATTTTCTGTCTGGGAAAGCTAATGAAGAAAAAGGATATTAAATGGCTAAACATTGTAAAACCTATTCTAATTTTTATTGGCTGTGCACTTATTGCAACTGCAATAGAGCTAATTGCTAGTTATATTCTTGAAATTGCAACTGGAGCGTGGCCTTGGCAGACATACGTTGACTATAAGTATAATTTTCAAGGAAGAATTGCTTTATCAACATCACTCCGATTCGGACTTGGCGGTACAATTTTCCTTTACATAGTTCAGCCTTTATTTGAAAAGCTTTTATCAAAACCAACTAATAAGGTTGTAAATATTATTTTTACTAGCCTAGTAGTTGTACTTTTAGCGGACTGTATTTATACGTTTTTATTTTAGCGTATAATTAGTATATATGAGGATATATTACTTTATTTGAAATGGAAGGAAGTTTTAGAATGATTACACTTGATATTGCGAAAGAGCTTAGCGGCAACGACTATCCTGGAAGAGGAATCGTTATTGGTAAGTCTGAAGATGGAAAAAACGCAGTAACAGCTTATTTTATTATGGGAAGAAGCGTTAACAGCAGAAACCGTATTTTTGTAGAAACAGAAGACGGAATTAAAACAGAGGCCTTTGACCCATCTAAGCTTAGCGACCCGCATCTTATTATCTACTCCCCTGTTCGTGTTCTCGGAAACAAAACAATTGTTACTAATGGAGACCAAACCGATACTATTTATGAGGGAATGGATAAGCAGTTGACATTTGAGCAGTCACTTCGTACAAGAGAATATGAGGACGACGAGCCAAACTATACACCTCGTATTTCTGGAATTATGCACGTTGAAAACAAAATCTTTAACTATGCTATGTCAATATTAAAATCTGATGATGGAAACCCTGATTCAGTTCATAGATTTACTTACAGCTACTACAATCCGATTGCAGGAGAAGGACATTTTATTCACACTTATATGGGTGACGGAAATCCACTTCCAAGCTTTGAAGGCGAGCCAAAAAAGGTTTTAATTCCAAATGATATTGACAGCTTTGCTGATACCCTCTGGACAAGTCTAAATGAAGATAACAAAGTTTCACTTTTCGTTAGATTTATCGACCTTGAAACTGGTAATACATCATCTAAAATTATAAACAAAAATATATAAGAGGAGGACTTTTAAATGGCTAACGAAATGCTTTTAAAATACGGCTGTAACCCTAATCAAAAACCATCAAAAATATTTATGGCTGATAATTCAGAGCTACCTATTACAGTACTAAACGGAAATCCAGGTTATATAAACCTTTTAGATGCCTTTAACGGCTGGCAGCTAGTTTCAGAGCTTAAAAAAGCAACTGGATTAGTTGCAGCAACTTCATTTAAACACGTTTCACCAGCAGGAGCAGCAGTTGGAAAACCTCTTTCTGATACACTTAAGAAAATTTATTTTGTGGACGATTTAGGCGAGCTTACACCAATGGCAAGCGCTTACGCAAGAGCTAGAGGTGCTGACAGAATGTCATCATACGGCGACTTTATCGCTCTTTCTGATGAATGTGACGCTTGTACTGCTAAAATGATTCAGCGTGAGGTTTCGGACGGAATTATTGCCCCAAGCTATTCAGATGAGGCACTTTCCATTCTAAAATCAAAAAGAAAAGGCACTTATAATATTATTAAAATTGATTCT
>JAAZIT010000059.1 GCA_012800685.1 Clostridiales bacterium | reverse complement strand
TTTTTCAATTAACTACTTGCAATTTAAAATTAGTTGTGATATTATTAGCTATAAGGCTTGTTTAATATCGCAAATTGCATTTCCTCTCAGTCGTGCAAGGTGCTTATCCGAATAAGCGTAAAATTAAGATTATACGGGAGGTGTCTTTATGGCAAACATTAAATCTTCAAAGAAGAGAATTAAGGTTAACGAAGCAAAAACTATTAGTAATAAAGCTGTTAAGTCAGATCTTAAGACAGCAATAAAGAAGGCAAACATTGCTGCTGAAAATGGCGAATTTAACGATGCAGCTGCTACAATTAAGAAAATTGATAAGGCTTGCACAAAGGGCGTTATTCATAAGAATACTGCTGCAAGAAAGAAATCACAAATTGCTAAGCTTGCAAACAAAGCTGAGGCATAATTAGGATTTATCTCTTTATTTTAAAAACTAAATTAATCTAAGGGCATATGTATGTTGATTATTACTAATCAAGTACATATGCCCTTTTTGTTGATTTTATTAATGTATTTTAGCTATTGTTACTTTTTAGAGAGTAAAATTTTTAATATTTGGTGAGTAGAAATACTATTATTTAGCAAGTAATTCTTTTAGTCTAAGTAACAGTCCTAATATTCGGCGAGTAATTTTATTACTCCTTAGCGAGTAAAATCCCTATAATTTAGTGAGTAACTCCACCAGTCGCTAGCGACTAATTCCTTAGTCTGAACGACTAATCTCTTACTCCTTAGCGACTAATTCCTTAGTCTGAACGACTAAGAAATTATTCGCCCGTATATTCAACCATTACAGCATTTTCTACACCCTCTATTTCAAGAAGCTTGTCTAAAACTGAAATATCAGTACTGCTTTTTGACTTAATTTGTACCGTTAGTTCGTTAAGTTCTTTGTATTTTGCTTTGCTTTTTAGTCTGTTTTTAACACCTGCTAAAACACCCTCAACGCTTGATTTAGCCTCGTCTGTGTATTTTACTACAAGGATAAAAGAGGTTTTTCCTCTGCCTAATAAAACGAAAGCTATATAAACCACTGCAATAAAGCCAGAGCCGATTAATGCTAAAGGATAAAGTCCTGCACCAGAGGTTATGCCTGCTGCAATTGCCCAAAACAAAAACCCAATGTCTAATGGGTCTTTAATAGCCGACCTAAAACGTACAATTGAAAGAGCACCAACCATACCTAGTGAAAGAACTAGATTTGTTGAAATTGTCATGATAATAAAAGCTGTTACAACTGTTGTTAAAACTGTTAAAACGTTAAAGCTTTCGCTGTAAACTGCACCTCTGTAAAATGCCTTGTAAACAATGTAAATTACCACTCCGCAAAGTATAGCTGTTAGCATAACTGCAATAATGTGGGCTGGAGTAAGCTTTGAAATAAGCCCTGCCTGCTCTGCACTGTTTTTAAAATCGTTAATAATGTCCTTGATCATGTTATAACTCCGTTTCTAAATTTATTTTTTATAAAACAAGCTGAAATTCCGATAATTTTTCTTTGCAAATACAGAATTTTGAAATTGCAATTGGATTTCCAACATTGATGGGTAATAAAGATGTTATAAATTTGGGAATAACCTTATCGTATTTTATTTCCAAAACAACCTCATTTTTGGGGTAAATACCCATAGTAAAAAGATTTTTGTCAAAAATGTCCATGCCCTCGAATCCACCGGCATGAAGATTTTTGTCAAAGGTAATTCTCACGTTTGAAATGTCATAAACGTATGCCTCTCTGTCATAGTCCACGATAACAGAATTTTTAAGCCCCTTTGATTTAGCTAAAGCAAAAACCTCTTGACACAAAGGCTCTGTGCGTTTTTCCAAAACTGAAAAGTCCCCTGAAATAATTCCTTGACATTCAGCTTCTGTAAGGTTTGCAGAAACCTTGTGAATTCGATTAGAAATTTTCTCTTTGCACTCTAGCTTAATTTTACTTGAGTCGCAATTGTAAAGCCTAATTCTGTACTTTTTCCTGTCACGAACCCCTGATATTTTGTCATAAAAGGAGCAATTACCTAAATCATCAAGATAAAGGCTTCGCACAAAATAATCCCCACTGTCAAGAGTAAAAGAATCTTTCTTCAAAAGGGCATTAAACCTAGCACTTAGTAAGATATACTGTGCATAATTAATACAAAGCTTAAGCTCATGCCTCATTTGCCTTTTATTCATAGCCAAATAGCCGACCTCCTTTTTATGTGATAATATAAGTCTACTTATTAATGTGTTAAATCAATGATAGATGTAAAAAAACAAATAGAAATCTTACCCAAATTTTACATTAATCCATATAACTAGAGTAATTATATCATAATAACTAACTGAAAATCAATAATTAACAAAAATTTATGAATTTTACACAAAAAACTCATAAATGTGTGTGTACACTAATGCAAAAAAATGCTATAATGAAAGAGCAGAAAAAAGCTAATATATTTGGATAGCTTAGCTTAATAGCTGTATGATTTAAATAAAACAAAGTAATCCATATATTAATCTAATTATCTTATACGGTTAATACTGCTAATCTTAATCTGCCGATTAAATAGTTGATTTTGGCTATTGACTATTAATAAACCCAAGTAATAAGAGACTAGTTATAGTTCTTGTTAGAGCTGTTGTTAGCTCAAGGCTACTAGTTCTGCACAAGTTAAGGTAATTATTTGCTAAGTTGTTAAATTACTAGATTTCAACTAACTATACAAAATTGCTAATTTAAATTTGGTTATTAATAAGTCCTAAGCTACAAGTTCAAAGTTACAAATAACAACCTGCTAGTTAAAAAAATACATAAAACGGAGAAAAATATGCTTCAAAATAAAAAGACAAGAACGATAATTGCTGTTATTTTATCGGTAATTTTAGTGCTGTCTACCATAACAATGATTTATATAGAGTATAAGCAACAGCCAAAGATTGCACCACCACCTGCACAAAACGTTGCTCAAAACCAAAAACAACAAGAGATTACTTTTTCAGCTGAAAAGTTTTTCTATAATCAAGAGGTTAGTTTAGAGCTTTCTGTTAACACTGAAGTTGCCGAAAAAGAAATATCTCACATACTTTTTACAACAGACTCAACTCCACCTCAAACATCTGACACAGCTGAGTATTATGATCTAGCTATAATACTTGAGTGCGGATATGAAAATGAAAACGTAAATTCCTATACAATAAAAGCCTGCCCTGAGTATTCCGACGGAACAAAGGGCGAGACTGTTACCCATTCTTATTTTGTGGGTGAAAATGTTGACGAAAGATTTAACACACTTGTTTTTTCAGTTTCAACCGACCCATATAACCTTTATGACTATGAATATGGAATTTTCACTGAGGGAAAAATAAGAGATGACTATATTAAGGAGAGTGGGGATAGAAAACCTGAACCACCTGCTCCTGCGAACTTTAATATGCGTGGAATTGATTGGGAACGTCCGGCGTATTTAGAGGTCTTTGAGGCGGACGGAGAGAAAGTTATCTCCCAAAATATCGGAGTTAGAAATTTTGGAGGTTACTCAAGAGCCTTAGAACAAAAGTCTATAAAGCTTTTTGCAAGACGAGAATACGATACCTGTAACGAGTTCGACTATGACTTTTTCCCAGAGGATTTAACTCAAGATGGAAGACGTGTTACAGAATATAAGCGACTTGTTTTGAGAAATTGTGCAAATGATTCCCCATTTGGTTTTGTTAGAGATGAAACTATTTTGAACTGCACCGACCTTACCCCTTTAAGGGATACCCAGCAGACTAGGGCGGCGGCAGTTTTTCTAAACGGCGAGTATTATGGCTTTGCATGGCTTCATGAGGTTTATGACGATAACTATTGCGACGCTGAATATGGTGTTGAGGACGGCGAATGGGCTATAATAAAGGGCGGAGAGGGCTATAAGATTACAGAAGAAAACGACCCGATTAGCATAGCCTCCGAGGTAGACTATAAGGATATGTATGGTTACGCATATCAGGATTTAACAAATGATGATTATTTCAATAATTTGTGTAATAGAATGGATATAGAAAATTTTCTATATTATTATGCAATACAGGTTTATGTGTCAAACCACGACTGGCCCGGAGGGAATTATCGAGTTTATAGGTATTGGGGCGATTTGAACGCCGAAAGCAGTGTGGAGCTTGACCATAAATGGCGTTGGATGATTTTTGATACAGACTTTGGATTAGGACTTTATGACACACCAGCCTCCGTTGATTCACTAGGGCGAGTTCTAGGTCGAGGTGAGGGTAAAGCGCCACTTTTAAAGGCTATTTTACAGCGAGATGATATGAAGAAAAAATTTACCGAAATCATGTGTGACGTTATGAACTGGTCTTATTCTCCAACATCGATTTATAGAAGTATGACAGAAAAGGCTAACGAACGTCAGCAGGAATTGGAATATGCTTTTAAATACAGCTATTTAAAAAATTCCTGGTCGAGCCTTAATAGGGTTTCGGAGGAAGAGCAAAAGATTATTGACTTTGCTACATATAGACCTTTAGAAATGCAATATCAGCTTGTTGATGAGCTGGATTTGGTAAATTCAACCTATAAAGTTACAGCAGCCAAAAATAAGAATGCAATAATTAAGCTTAATTCCTGTGAAATTTCTGAGGACAAATGGAATTTTGAGGGGGAATATTTTGATATTTGTGAAATAACCCTTGATTATGAAATAGGGCTAGGACACGAGTTTGACGCTTGGCTTATTAATGGAAATAGAGTTGAAGAAAAGTCTCTTATTCTTTCAAAGGATAACGCCGTTAATGGCGAAATTGACATTAAGATTTTGACTAAAACAAAATCTGAATCTGATGACGGAAAATATCCAATTATTTCAGAGGTTAAATATAATGGAACAAATGACTATTTCGTTATTTACAACCCATATTCTTACTCAATTTCAACAAGTAATCTTTATGTAAGTGATGAGGTTGATAATAAAACAAAACAGCTTATGCCGCTAATGGTTTTAAAAGCAGGAGAAAGCAAAAAAATCTTCTGTTCAAACTATAACGCTTCTGAGGCGCTAGGGGAATATATGGTTGGATTTTCACTAAAAGAGGAGGAAACCTTAGGACTTTATGACTATAAGGGCGATGAAATATCTAAGGTGTACTTAAATTTGACCGATAAAACCAGTAAGCTTGTATTAGATTTAATAAATAAAAGGTATTTTGAGGCTTTAGCATAGGCTAAAAACTGGGCATATAACTACTGAATATGTTAAACCTAAAGCTGTTGGAAAATATTAAAAAAAGTTTATTTTAAAGGTGTTAATTTAGGTTTTAAGAAATAAAGAAAATGTTGTTTAAAGATATTGTGCAATTGTAACAAATGAAACTTGTAGTGTTTATATCATTTAACGAATTTATATAATCTTACATAAAACTCTTTGACAATTTCAAAACTTGTGGTAAAATATATATATGTATCATTATTTTAGTATGCTAAAATATAATCTACTGAGAAATTAGATTTTACATATAAGAAATTTCAGGATTTCTGTCGGTGTTTTTATTTAAAACTCAATAACGAAAGGATTGACAAGTTATGTCCAAAATTATAGCAGTTACATCTGGTAAGGGTGGAACAGGGAAATCATCAATTAGTTCTTGTTTAGGGTACGCTTTAGCCAAGCAGGGAAACCGTACACTTATAATTGAGCTTGACTTTGGTTTAAGATGTATGGATATCATGCTTGGTATGCAAGGAAATATCCCTTATGACTTAGGAGATGTAATCAGCGGTAGCTGTGACGTGTATAAAGCGACAACAAACGTAAAGCTTGCAAATAACCTTAGCGTACTATGTGCACCATCAGACCCATTTGTTCAGCTAAAGGCTGAGGATATTCAAAAGGTTACAGCGGAAATGAGAAAGTACTTTGAATATATTATAATTGACACATCAGCTGGTATTAACAACAGCGTATTTGACATTGTTACAAATTCCGATTTAATTCTTATAGTGACAACTCCAGACCCTGTTTGCGTTCGTGACGCAAGAATGATGTCTGACGAGTTCTATAAGAGAGGAAACCAAAAACAGCGACTTGTTATCAATAAAGCCAATAAGAGAATATTTGAATTTGACGGACTTGATGACTTAGACGCAATCATAGATGAGGTTGGTGTTCAGCTTTTAGGGGTTGTTCCAGAGGATTCAGCTATACCACTAGCAACTGGAAAGGGCGCACCATTGTCATCAAGCTCAATGGGATTTTTAGCATTCTCTGCAATTTCAAGAAGAATTAAAGGCGAGCATATTCCAATATCTATTAAATATTAAATATAAATTACCAAAGCCGTGATATTAGTGGGCAGAACTATGATATTAGTGGTTGAAAGCTTTAAAATCAGTGGGTAGAAGTCGCAATAATAAGAGTAGTAAACCGTGCTTTATAGGATTAAAATCTTAAAATTAAGGTGCGATAGTCATACTTTAGATAGTGGAAGTAATATTTTTAATAAATTTAGTTAAAGCAAATACTCCAAATTTTTTGAGGGGGTGTTCTATTTTGAACATAGCATTAATTGCACATGACAAGAAAAAGGAACTAATGGTACAATTCTGTATCGCCTATTGTGGTGTTTTAAGCAGACACAATTTATGTGCAACAGGTACTACAGGGAAACAGGTTGCGGAAGCAACAGGACTTTCAATACAAAGATACTTAAGTGGCTCACAAGGTGGAGACCAACAGATTTCAGCAAGAATTTCATGTAATGAAATAGATTTATTGCTGTTTTTTAGGGACCCAATTTCAGCAAAACCACACGAACCAAACGAAGCGGACTTGCTAAGATTGTGTGATGTTCATAATATCCCAATCGCAACAAATATAGCAACAGCCGAGGCATTAATCCATGCACTAGAAAGAGGCGACCTCGATTGGCGTGAAATAGTTAATCCAAAGGCATAGGATTATAAAATAGCAAATAGCAAATAGCAACAGTCCTTAATGATAGTGTTTGTGCTAGAGTAAGGGCTTTGAGCTAGTGGCGGTTAACTAATTAGTTAGTTAGTAAGTAAGTAAGTAAGTAGTTAGTGTATAATTTAATAAACATTATAACCTTTTGCAAATTTTGCAAGAGGTTTTTTGATTTTATAAGAGGAAAAATATTTTATAAATAATAATTATCTGTCTAATAAAACTATTATAAAAATTACAATCGTTTATTAGACACAACTATATAATAGATAAAAGCTAAAGCTATAGATAAAAAGTAAAAAGGTTTGGGTAAGTCTTATCTAAGAGCTTATAAATTAAAATCCAGTCCTCAAAACGCAATTTCTTTAAAGTCTATTGTTTATATTAATTTTTAATTCCCTAAATATCCATAGTAAAAATTATTATACAAATGAAAACCTTTCTTAGTCTAGTCACCAAACCCGAACCTCTACCGAAGTCAAGTGTTTAAACCCCATTTAAGGCTTAATCCAAATTTAAACCCCTTTTAGTTCAGTGTCAAAACCAATCTATTTAAAAGTCTATTGGTTATCCTAAAATTTCGTGTCCAAACTCACCACCTATCAATGTTTTGTCCCAAAACCCATCTAAATCCAATCTACAAATTTAATCCCTTTAAATCCTAACCCTAAAACTACCCTCAAAAGAACCTTTCCTCAAGAAAAACTCCCAAAAAAGTGCCCCCAAAACTGCACCCAAAAAAGAGCCACCCAAAACCTCCACAAAAAAGGACTCACCCCAAAAAAGAGATAAGTCCTTAAATTATATTTATAATATTTGCCTTAAGTTTTGTTAGAAAGCCTGTATACATCTTCATTTGTGCCTACAACAACAATATGATCATCGTTAGCAAAAATATAATCTGCTCCAGGAAGAAGCTTAAACTGATTGTGGTTTTTAATTGCGATAATGTTTACCTTGTAAGTATTTCGAACGTTAACTGAGCCAACGGTTTTCCCAAGCCAAGCCTGCATAATTGGGATTTCTGATATAGAATAATCGTGAGTTAACTGAATATAGTCGAAAATATTTTTTGCATTGTATTTCATTGCTAAGTTTTCGGCGTATTCACGCTCAGGATAGATAATTTCGTCAGCGCCGAGTTTCTTTAAAATATCAGATTGAATGTCACGCTTTGCTTTTGCAACAACAAATTTTGCTCCTAAAGATTTTAAAATTGAGGTAATAACTAAAGACGCCTCAAAATTTTCTCCAATGGTAACAAAGCATATGTCAAAGTTATTTACACCAAGTGAGCGAACAACATTTTCGTTTGTGCAGTCTCCAATAAGTGAATCGGTGAACTCTGAAGAAGCTGATTCGATTATAGTAGGGTTCTTGTCAACAATCATAACGTCATTGCCAAGGTCCTGCATTTTGCTAGCTAGGTGTTTTCCGAAACGTCCAACACCGATAATAAGAATTGATTTCATAAAAATTTCCTTTCATTAACCAACAAGAATTTTTTCATAAGGTCGCTCAACCGGAACAATTTCACGCCGTTGTGCAAATCCAAGAACAAAGGTTAGCCCCCCAATTCGCCCTGCAAACATTAATAGTGCAAGGATTACTTTTGATATATCCGTCAAGCTTTGGGTTATTCCCATGGTTAACCCAACGGTTCCAATTGCCGAACAAACCTCAAAGGCAACCTCTTTTATACTAAGGCTTTCAATTGCACATATTGTACAGGTTGCAGCCAAAAATCCACAGAAATAAATTGTAGCAATTGCTGTAGCCTGCCTAACAGTTCTGGATTCAATGCGTTTTTTGAAAACGTTAATGTCGGGGTTGTTTCGAACTGAAGCAATAACGCTTAAAATCAATACTGCTAGAGTTGTGGTTTTAATTCCTCCAGCCGTTGAACCGGGGCTTCCTCCGACAAACATTAGTATATCATTTATTATTGAACCGGAATCTGAAAGCTGAGAAAGGTTTACAGTGTTAAATCCAGCGGTTCTGGCTGTGACTGACATAAACGCCGCTCCCATGAGCTTTTTCCAACCTGTTAAATGTGCTAAGGAGTGGTTATATTCAAAAGCATAGCATAGAGCAGTTCCCACAATAAGTAATGAAGCGGTTGTTACAATAACTAGCTTTGTGTGAAGCTCAAGCTTTGAAAATTTAAGTCGTTTTTTAATAAGGTCGGTCCATACGAAAAATCCGATACCGCCCATTATAATTAGAAGCATTATTGTAAAGTTTACAACAACATCTCCAGTGTAATCGGTGAACGAAGAAAAAGGCTGGTACCGTCCCATTAAGTCAAAACCGGCGTTGCAAAAAGCTGAAATTGAATGAAAAACCGAATTGTAAATTCCAAGCTTCCAACCCATTTTAGGAACAAATCTTGTGGCAAAGGCAATTGCACCTAGCCCCTCAAAAATAACAGTTCCGATAACAACCTTTCTGATTAATGTTACCACACCGCTTACTTGCATAGAACCCGCCGATTGCATTAAAATAAGCCTTTCGTGAAGATTAATTTTCTTTTTAAGAATAACTGCAATCATTGAAATAATAGTCATAAAGCCAATTCCGCCAATTTGGATTAAAGTTATAATAACAAGCTGTCCAAAAATAGTCCAGTGAGAAAAAGTGTCAAAGGCGATAAGCCCTGTTACACAGGTTGCACTGGTGGCGGTGAAAAGTGAATCCACAAATCCACCCCATTCTCCCCCTCGTGAAGCTATGGGAAGACTTAGCAAAAATGTGCCTAACATTATTAATAAGAAAAATCCAATTACCAGAACTTGCGTTGCAGTAAATTTAAGTTTTTTAATTTTCAAAAAACCCATGTCCTTTCAAAATTTTATATACATTAATAAGAGATAATTATACTCTTTAATAACAGAACTTTGTTAACTTTTTGAAACATAGCAGTAAATTATATATGAATCAAACGATTCTCTAATATCAATAAATTATATCTAAGAATAATTATAATCCAACCCTATTATATCATCTATTTAAAAGAAATTTGTAATAACAGTAAGATAATAGATAATAAATAATGGCTTGAAGTTTTTAGCCAATATATAAAATTGAAAAGTTAGTTAAGCGTTAATATTAGTGGAGAAAAAGATATGATATTTTAATATCAAATTGATTGACAAAGAGGATATTATGTGTTAAACTGTCTTAGATTAAAATATATATAAAATTACAATTATAGTTAAAATAAAAAATTATACTTTAGATTTCGATATAAAATGCAGTTAAAGAGGTGTTATGATTTGACAAGAATAGTAATTTGTGATGATGATAAAATATGGTTAGATAAAATCTAGGATTTAGATAATACTTTTTCTATTTGGAAACAAAGTGTTCACGACTATAAAAATAATATTTTGGCAATAAGAAATCTTTTGGATGATGGAAATACAGAAGAAATAAAAAAATATTTAAGCGATGAATTAGAGGTATTAACAAGTAAAAATTTTTATATTAAAACAG
>JAAZIT010000058.1 GCA_012800685.1 Clostridiales bacterium | reverse complement strand
TATATCTTATATCTTATATCTTATTATATTATACCATAAAGTAAAGCTAATGTACACAGTTATTTTTACCTATTTTACTATTGCTTTCAAGTAAACAACATAGCCCTCTTCCTTTTTTATGTCTGTTACAATATACTGAGTCCCTGCTTGTACAAGTACCTCTTCCTCACTTGCAAAATTACTCATAGGGGCAATATACATAGCTTTTGTTCCTTTGGGAAGCTCTATTCTAAAGTCTACATCACCTGAAAATCCCCTGCCTTTGAATGGAGTTGTACTAAGAAATCCATTATCTTTTACTATTTGTCCCAAAAGGCTATCTTTATTTTTATCAATCCATTTCTTTCCACCCATGCTTTTTGCTTCACTATATGCATCAGTTCCAAACATACCTGCAAAACTTGTTGTACTGGCTCCACGCCTTACACACATGTCTTTTTCCAATGTTGCTTTGTCTAATGCGCTTATGGCATCATTAACTTTATTCAAAACGCTTTTATAGCTGAAGGAATTTTTGTCTAAACTACTTGTCCCCCTCATAATTGCATTCATGGATTTATAGTCATTGCCCGTGTAATCTTCGATTGCAGTCCTTTCTTCTGGAGTTGTCTTAAGTATCCAATCATCAAATCTTTCGTTGAGATACCATTTTGTACTTCTCATACTTGAAGTTTGGTCCTCCAAAGCATTGTTAATTCGTTGAATAGTTTGTTCTGCACTCTCGTTTAAACGTTCAGCTATTTTAGCAGCTTCTTTGGCTTTTTCAGCAGCTAATTCTGCTTTAGAAATGGCACCTTTAAATCCAAAGTCTTTAATCTCTTTTTTAAGATTTATGCCATGAGACTTAATTATTTTTAAATCCTCCGGAGAAAACATATCATAAACTTCATTTGCCTTTGTAGTAGGTGGTACACTATAAAATTTTTCATATATCATATCCATAGTTTCTTCTTCTGTCAATGCTTTAGACGGCTTATCTGCTTCTTTTTGATTTTTAACTATTTCTTTCTTCACGCTCTCAAACTTCTTCTCTCCATACAAGGCATTTGCGTATTTATCTAACTCAGGGTCCTCTTTGCCTCTCGCCCAATCAGCCAGCCTGTCCGCAATCTTCTCCATGTCATCCACAATCACAGGTGCTAATGTACACAATCCATTTGGGTGGTCCAATGGAACTTGGTCTTTTGGGAATACCCCTGCACCTAACCCAAAATTATCCTCTGTTGCTCTGGCTATACATAATTCGCATGTTCTTCCATGGGCATATGCACTTAGCCATTTAATTCCTTCTATAAACGGATTTGGCTTTGCCGTCTCTATTACACTTTGCTGATATGCATGATTCACTAAAGTTCTTGCTAACCTTTGCGCATTGTAATCAATCTTCTTTCTTGTCCCTGGATATACCTTCCCCCAGTCCCATGGCTTTTTAGCATTTGGATTTACATACATTTCTAAATCTTTTGCTATATCATATGCACTTTTGTTTTGTACAATTCCCTCTGCAATTATCCTATCTATCTCTTTCAGCTTTTTCTTGTCGTCTCCCCATAACGCTTTGCTTAACGTCCAATCTTCCTGATAAACTTTTCCTGTTATCACATTTCTAACAACATCTCTTGGTACATTCGTGAAAGCGCCCTTTATACCCACACCAATCTTCTTAGCAAAATCTATATTATCTTTCACAACTGCAGATGAAACCGTGTCCATCTTTTTCTCAATTGCATCTTTAACTAAAGCTCTGGAATGGTCATACTCTTTTGCCATTATGCCCTTCAACTTCTTCAACTCTTGTGTCTGCAAAATACTACTAATATTTTTTTTGCCTTCTAACTTCTTAATCTCTTTGGCAATCTTCTTATATGACCTGCTATAAATTGCATTAATCTCTTTTTGCTGTTTCACCGTTGTTGCCTCCAAAACTTTGTCGCTTTTCATCAGGCTTAAACTTCCTTTGGCCACCGTTTCACCTCCTTACGAATAAATATATTGCTTACATATTATCGTTGCTCAAAACTGATTTTGATGGACCTGTGCCCATCTTTATTCCTTATCCCCAGGCTCTTCCGCTTCCTCCGGTTCTTCATCAGTCGCTTCCTCTATGCCTTCTGCTACTAATCCTGTAAAACTATCTTCTAATAACTCTCTTTCAAGAGCAATTTGTCTCAACTCATCATCAGCCTCTTTATCTGTCAAACCTCTCCATTTCTTCATATAGCTTTTCCTACTCATTGTTTGAGCATTTACTTCTAACAAGTCAACTTCTTTCTCAGCCTCTTCGTCTTCCGGTATTGGGTAATTGTTCTCAACCTCAATATTATATTTGACTACTGGCAATTTCTCATCCGTATAATGTTTTGCAGATTCCGGATATAACATTGCCCCCTCTATTATCGTATTTGCTATAAACTCTAAAGCAGGTTTCCATGCAGTCAGCTTTTCCTCGCATCTAATAATCAACTCCCAATAAATTGCTTTGAAAGTCTTTCCGCTTGAAATAACTCCTTGTAACTTGTCTGCACTAACATCCGGAATACTCAACTGACTATGCATTGCTTTCTTTAATCTTTCCATCGTTTTCTCTAATGGCTCACTATATCCTAACTCCGACGGAATAATTCCTTGGTCCGGCTGCGGATTGTCTAAATTCTGGTCCGATATTAAATCCCAATATGCTCCTGCCGATATTGGCAAGTTCTCTGTGCTTTTGCTATCCATGTCTCTCGTATATCGAATTGGGTTCATGCCTTTTCTCATACTATCAATATCAGCACTACCCAATCTACTATACCAACTTTCATATTCATCTATCTGAGCAACATCAGATTCTCCGTCAACATCTCCCGTCAACCCTTCATTTACAATTACTGTTCCCGGTACATACGTGAACTTTGTCGTCAAATTTTCTATCACTGTTTCTTTCAGTTGACCTGTCCCGTCATATATCGCTTCATGCACATGGCAAAATCCATCGCTTTCCATCCAATACTTCTTCTTAAATATTTCCTGTTCTAACTTATTGCTTGAATCTTTGCGTATATAAAACATTACTAACTTGGTCACTTTGTCTGTGTCAACCTCATCCGTCTCATACACAAATTCTGTGCTTGGCAAGAAACTAATGCTAATTCCCTCATCGTTAAAATTCAGGACTATCGCTATTCGCTTACCTATAAAACAATCTTTGCCAGCCTTCAGTATTTTGCCATTAAACATATTCTTCTTTAACACATTATTTAAAAATGTTTGCAAAACTGTTATGTCCCTTCTAACTGCTTCATCGTCATCCTGATTGACAGTTTTAACTACAAAGTCCAGAGGCTTGGCAAACATAAACGCCGCTTCTTTATTAATCAACGTCCTAATATACTTATAGTTTAAGCTTGCTGGCACATAATCTTGGCTGCCTTCCGGCACAAAGTCTGCCCCTTTGTTATACACCTCATAATAGCCCAATATCTCATTTATTTCTTTTAACACATCTGACCCATATAATCCTGTCAACTCCTCTTGCATTAAATTTGCCGGAATTGGCCCAAACAAATTATTTCTAATATGTCTAACTTCTACTTCATTTCCCATACTATGCCGCACCTCTCTTTGAATTGAATTTTCTTTCTTTTAAATCTGCAACCGTATATCTATCTAATGCATACCATATTGCACTAAATGTATGCGGGTCAATATTAAACTCGTCATATATTGCATTACCTTGTGCATCTCTCTTATACGTCAAGTTCTGCAATTCCCTTATGGTATTCTTACACTTGGGACTACATATAATTTTCTTGAACCTCTTAACCTTTCTTGTATTACTCAACCTGCTGCCTGCAAACTTCTTCGCTCCTCTTATTGTAAAGCCCATTTGTCTAAAATACTGAATTGCTTTCGGGTCCTCACTATCAGCCACTATACTGAATTTGTCATATCCTAACTCTTTGAACTCTTCTGCTGTCTTGTCATCCGTCATCTTGTTTTTATAATACTCGTCGTATATGTACAATATCTTTTTCTCATCATCAACTGCAACTCTTACTAATGCATTATAACTCTCTTCAAATCCCCAATCCAAGCCATTAAACTTGAATTTTTCCGGTATGGCTCTAATTGCAGCTTTAAATTCTTTCGGATTCTTAGCTACCTCGAATTGCGGTAAAACTCTTATACCATTTGCACCAAACCTACCTAATCTTGCTACTCTCCATAAGCTATAATCATAACTTCTTATTTCATCCAATCTACGCAAATAACTTAATGGCAAAAATGGATTGTCGTCTGGTAAACTATGATGGTAGTATACTCCGTTGACTGATAACTCTCTCTTCTCGTATAACTCTTCATCATCAACAATAACAATATCTTTGCCGTTTTCATCCTGCCTCTTAAAAAAATGGCTATATACCCAATTCTCATATCCGACCGGATTTGTGCTTAATATAAAATGCAAGCTTACGCCTGGTGTTCTAACACGACCTAATAATTCTTTATAACCTTCATACTTAACCTCTGAACATTCTTCTACCCAGACAATTGACACACCATGTATGGATTTCAATTTGCCCGGATTGTCCATGCCCTTAAATATAATACGACTACCATTCGGAAATACAAATTGCAGAGGACTTAATCTCCTTTGCACCTTTGTAAATCCCTTCTTAGCAAAATTACTTGCCTGCGTCTCTACCAAGTTCATATCTTCCAGAATCTCATCAATTAAATCAAAACAAGATTCCTTAAGCGTCTCATAAGTCTCTCTTACTACTAATACCTTACGCTTCTCTTGCAGACATTTTAATATAATCTTAAGAGCCACATGATAACTTTTACCGCTTCCATATCCACCCAACAACAAATACTGTTCATGGTCCCAATCAAACAAGAAGTCAGCAAATCTTTCTGTAACCTCTTTTGTAATTTCCATTTACCAACTCCTCCCCCTTCGTATTATTCGTCAGAACCCTTTTTAGAGCCCTTGGAGCCGTCAGATTCTTTTTTAGCCTTCACGACGTTTATTGTTATCGTGTTATCATCCTCCGTCACGTATAAGCTATTATCCCTATTCCTCTTCCATTGGTCTGGCTTTCTGTTATTCAACCATATTGCTATAGCTGTTACGTCAGGAGCCATTTGCTTTTTCGTCTTTTCTATTCTCATTTGCCTGTTGCCATCTTTATCAGGCTTGCCTGAAATAATTGTTTTGACCTCTTCATATTCATACCCTAAGCACCTTTTTAACAATGCATTCTCAACCTTGTAATCTACAATCTCTTTGCCTTCTCTTATGGCCTCTGCTATTTCTGGAAACAGACTTTTCCATCTTATTAATGTTGCTTGTGCTATCCCCATATTTGCTGCAATATCTACTTCCGCTAATCCATCTCTTGCCCAACACTTAATAAGCATTAACTTCTCTTCTGTTCTCCATTCATGATATTTAGCATTGTCTCCCCCTGGTTTCTTTCCTGCCATTTCCTATACACCTCTTCCTGTCTTTGTCTGCTTTTCTAATTATCTTTATCGCCTTATGCGGCAATGTGCCCATAAACATATTTTCTTTTCGCCCCTCCCTTCTTTTTTATTCTTAAACGCAAAGAAAGTAGGATTTCTCCTACTATGTCTCTGCATGTTTTAATACTTATAAAATATGTGTAAATACACCTGCTTTTTTGTTTACTTTTAAAATTAATGTATATAGAAATGTATCAATATGTTTGCTAATTTTCAAATTCAATTTTTTGTTAATGGATGTTAATTTTAATAAATTAATTATTAATATATGACTTATTTTTTTTAACATTTTTTACACCTTCCTTTTTATTTTAAAATATACCCATCATCTTCGAGTGCCTGTAAAACATCTGCTACATATTCCTTTTGTGTCCATTCTGTTTCAAGATATTTCCAATCCTCTTTTGCTTCTTTTATAACTTCTTTTCTACTTAATACTTTTTCCATTTCTTTCCTCCTCTGAGTAATTTTATTTGTTTATATATATATTATACCACAAAACAAACCAAATGTACACATATATTTTAAATATTTAATATAATTATTATAATTAATCAACCCCCCTCCCCTTATATATATTATACCATACTTTTTTATCTTGTAAACACTTTTTTTTAATTTATTAGAAATGCAACAAAATTACCACTGCTTTTCTTAAAACCTCACCATCACTCTGACGTCTCATTATTATTTCTCGCTTACTTGAAGTCCATGCTTTTACCTTCTCAATTTGCTTATCTGTCAAGCCAACACTTCCGCCTCTTGTATTATTTCCTACAAACAATAGATTCCCGAAATAAACGTCCATTATGCTCCCGTTTCTATCTATCAAAACTGAACTTGGTAAGAGGTCACTCTTCAACTTTCCTTCTTCGTCTAAAAATACATCAACTTTTGCTTTATCAAAAAACTCATTCACATAAGCTCTTTCAATCAAAGCCTTTTCTCCATTGATTCCCACGCCTTTTTGCAATTCGTCTAATGTTATTTCTGGCACTTGTATTTCCTCAAGTTCCAATGTTTCATAATTTAATTTTAACATTCTTTTCATTTTCTTAGGCCTCTACTTTCTATAAATTAATCTCTTGGGTCCTGAAAATTGTCTACCAAATATGCCTGATATTGCTTTTGACTCAGCGTCTTGCCACACTCTTTTTCCCAACATTCTGGGTTTCCTGGCAAAATTCCACATTTCACACATTGTTTGTCTCTCTTAATTTGTTTCAACTTTCTGGCTCTTGCCATCAAACATCCCTCCTTAAATTTTATCCCTCCGGCTACTGATTTAACTTTTGAGCGACTTTAATATAATTCAAGGGGGATTGTTTAACTTCTATACCAAAGCCGCTCAAAAGCTGTTTTAATTATTCCTCTTCCTCAAATGTCACAACCACCATTCCTATAATAAAGCCACATCTTGCAAGCGTGTCCTCATTTAACGGAATATCTGAAATAATTTTTACATTGTTTGGGTCAATTTCCAAAAACTTACACAAGAACTTAAATGCATTGTCAAATGTTATGTGTCTTTTCACTGGTATCTTAGGCAATACCCCAAACATATCCTCGAAATAAATTGTAAATTGCTTTTCTTTAGCTTTTGTTTCCATTTTGTACCTCCATACAAATTAATTTTTATTTGTTCCTTATATTAATCTTACCACATATTCTGACGTTTGTACACATTTATTTTATTTATTTTTTTTGCCTTTGTTTATTTATTGCCTCATTCATTTTTCTAATTTCCTCTTTTAACTCGGCATGTAGTTGCTCTTTCTTTTCTTCGTTCTGTTCGTTCTTTAACTGGAATTGTTTGTCCTTAATTTTCTTTGACACATAATATGCTGTAATTTCTCTATCGCAATATCTGCATTTGTAATAAACTCTTTCAATTCCTGCTGTTAGTTTTTGCTTTCTAAATTTCTGAATTTCAAATACTCTAAGACAACCCTCACATACTGTCCACATATTGTCCTCCTTATCTTAAGTTCTCACTCAACCATTTCATTTCGTCCTTAATTTCCTGCATAATTTGCTCTTGCTTTTCTTCATCCTGTTCAACCTTAAGGCTTCTCTGCAATTGCCTAATTTTCTTATTTGTAAAATATGCCACATATTCATGTTTACACTTTGGACATCTGAAGTATACTTTTTCAATTCCTTGCTTTAGCCTCTTAATCTTAAACTCTTTGACTTCAAAAACATGCCCGCATCCTGCTTCTGCATCACACGTTACCCACATTGTTTTCTCAGGCATAACATTCCTCCGTAAAATCTCTTTTTCTTTTCGGCAATGGACTTTCAAGCTGTACATATTCGTAGCTACCATTGATAAATCTTTCTTCAATAATAATCTTGCCAAGTGCCATTGCTCTTTCTAACTCTCTCTTTGCACCGCTGCTTGTCTTCCAACCATCCAACATCAGAATTGCATCAGCCGCTTCAACCATCGCTAAATCTATAATCATATAAGCTTCATAGCTTAACCCCAGAGGAATTATGTTCGGATTCAAAGCAATGTGCCCTAATTTTTTCAACTTTTCCTCTGCCTCATTAAATTTCTTCAAATAATCAAACTCACCTGTAATCTTTCCGCTTATGTAAACGACCATTATTCGCCCCTCCACTCATGTTTGCCGTTTATTTGCTCCTTTTCTTTTCTAACGAGTATTTATATTAAGTCCTAATTATCGCTCTCTGAAACTGATTCTGATAGCTCTTCCCCAAGGTTAAAGCTTAATACTCCCTTTGTTTTCTCTCTTTCCTCAGTCACACTACATGCTCTGCAATCTTTACTTGCACAAACATCACCATTCTTAAAATAACAAACATACACGTCTAATTTCATTTGCCCTCCTTATGCCCTGCTTTTAAAATATTACTCATCTTAATCTTTATCTTTAGCTCATCCTCAATGACTTCCTTCATGTCATCTGAACTTATAATTCCTGCCTCAAAATCATTAAAAAAATATGTCATCTTTTCAAACAATTTCTCAAGCCTCTTCTTGCCAAATCCAAATTCATCATGCAACGCTAAGCACATAATACTTCCTAACAATTCAATCGTATAGTTTATTGTTTGTTTTTGAATTTGATTTATTCTAACCGCATCCATTTGAACTGGCTTTTTCTTATTCTTAGCTTTTTGTTTTGCAGCTTTTCGCCTTTGCTCCCTATTCATTTGCAGTCCTCCTCAAAAAGGGGAAGGGGATTTCTCCCCCATTTATTTTTCCTTTTTCAACAAATAATTCAGTCGCTCTATTCTATATTCTTTCTTCACATCCAGCTTGGTTCTTATCCTCTCAACATATGCCTTCATATTGCATCGATTACAATTATAATTTTCATTTATGAAAAACGATTTATGCATGTTTTTGCAATTCGTGCAAAATTTCTCCACTTCCTCTTTCGTGTCAAGCAAACAATATAACTCAAGTCTGAATGTCGTCTTCGTATCCTCATCAACTATTTTTTCTATCTTCCAGAAAGTTTCTCCAATGTCCGTAATCTTATTTACCACATTGTTTGCTACCCACTTGCATGCTTTCAAATAAGCATCCTTGCTTTTTACAGCCGTGAACTCCTTGCTAAAAAACTTTTCTGCTATTTTCATTTTTAGTTCCTCCCCCACTCAAGTATGTACGCTTTTTTAATTACTCTACCTTCCGGAGGGATATCGTCTAAATTCTCAACATAAATGTCCACTCGATTGTCGTATATTAGTTCCCCTCTATCTTCAACCACATAGACTATATCATCAATTAATATCTTTGTCCCAAACGGGAATCTTCCATCAGCCGCTATTGTATGGGAGGGTTGAACCATTTTTCCACTTGCAGTTACTCCATATTCCGGATGGCCTGGGCTTTTTCCTGTACTCTCAAATCCCGCAGTATACCAACTGACTTCAGCATTAAAGCTTGGGAAGTTGTCCAAATTTTTAAGTTCTTCAATATCGCTCTCAGCTCTCTTGAGATTTGCCTCCAAATAATCAATTCTGACTATCGCATCTGCCATCATTGGATATAAGTCCCCATACCTTTTCAACGTCTCATCATGCTTTTCTAAAATACAGTTTCCGACCACCAAAGCGCCTATAACCAAAGCTACGAACACCATCATCAGAAAGTTTGCAAATC
>JAAZIT010000057.1 GCA_012800685.1 Clostridiales bacterium | reverse complement strand
TTAGTAGTACATATTGGTCATTTAATGGCTGATAAAGTCACCATTATACCTTAATTTTATTGTATAATTAATATAATATATTAAGGAGTGATTATAATGGACAAACTATTTAAAAAAATCTACGAGGATTGCGTAAACGAAATGAACAATAAAATTTTATTAAACGAGGAATATAGTAATATGACAGATAGGTTTTATGGTATTCTCGATGAAAATTTAAGCAAAAAGGAACGTCAAGAAGTTGATGTGTTAATGGGTAAGATTTTATCGTTTGAGACTGAAACGGCTTGGGTGGCTGGGTCAAGGTTTTCAGCAAAGGCTATTGTAAGGTTATTAAAATAAAGATATTAAAAGGAGCGTATACGATTATTTATACAAAAACAAATTTACAGACAAAAGAAATAAAAACAAATTGAATTTTATCAAACAACATCACCTTATAAAATTACAAAAAGATAAAAACAAAACTGGCACCTTTTTTAGGGTGCCAGTTTTTACGTATTATCAAGAATATCAAACCTAATTAGTCGGCGTACTCACGAATTCTAAGGGTTACTCCAAGCTTTTTTGTGAGTTCTTTAGAAAGTTCAATTTGTTCCTTTGGAATAACATCAACAACTGTCATTAAAACTTCTGGCAGGTGTTTTTTGCATTCAACTGCAAAATCCTGCATTGCTTGAAAGGCATTGTCAAATGAGGGACGTGTAACAGCATTGTATTCAGCCTCTGTGGGTGCGTTAAGGCTTATTGACATAATATCAATAGCTCCCTTAAATAGATGAGCAGTAGGCTTTTTGTTGATTAAATCAGAAAGCCCATTGGTGTTAATTCTAACAGGAGTGCTAGAAACGGACTTAATGTATTTTCCGGTAGCCAAAAGAACCTCTAAGGCTTCAGTTGGCTCACCATAGCCACAATAGATTATTTCCTCAAAGCTGTCAAGATCGTGGGCTTTTAAAGCGTTAATTGCCTCGTCCTCGCTAGGGTCATGGTCGAGCCAAAGGCTGTCAGAGCCATATGCACCGTCGCCATTGTTTCTTATACAAAAGGTGCAATTGCATGGACATTTGTTAGTTAAGTTTATATAAAGCTTGTTTCCTAAGATGTAAGTAATGTTTTCCATAATAGTCTCCTTAATAGAATAGAGTTAATTTCTTCTACTTTAATTATAACCTATTTGACTAAAAAATCAACCCCATATTATTAACAAACAATTAGACCGACACTAGCCCAATCAATACAGATTAGTACAACTATTTCTAGTTTTAGAGTTGTATTAGTAATAGTCGCCGAAATTGCAAGATTAAATAACCAGCCCCAACCTCCCTAGTTTCCTAGCTCTCAACTCACCTTGCCATATAGCTTGTAAAATAAATATAAAAACTTTGCGAAAACCCCTTGACAAATCTTTTTTTATGTGTATAATTATGTTTGTAGCAATGTATTAGTCGCTGTAATACGCCTAGCACACTTTTAGGTGTAAATTTAAAGGACTAATGCAATTAAATTGGAAGGAGAATTTAGAATGAAAATTAGATTAAAAAAGATTAATCGAGGAATTGTACTTGCCATAGTTTTACTAATCGGTCTAGTGGTTTTTGTAATGGTAGACAATCACAACTTTAAATCGGAAAAAGCAGAGATTGAAAAAATGACGGAGGACTATGTTGCTGGAATAAATGATTTTAATGCCGCTTATTATAAAGAAAAATTTCCGAATAAAAAATTAACTAAGGAACAAGAGGACAAGATTCTAAGTCAAGGAAAAGAAATTTTTAATAAGCTTTGGATTTCAGGGAAACCAAGTGGTTCAACACAATGGTCGTCCCACAAAACCGATATGATGTCAACCCTTGATTATCATGTTAAAGATAACCAATTTCAACAGAGTATAGTTCAGGAATGTAACTTTAATATTAAAGAAATGAAAGTATCTAAAAATGGACCAAATTCTGCATTAGTGGATGTTACCATGAATTCTAAAGTTATTGGTTCAGGAGATATAATTGCATTTAGTCCGTCAGGAACTGACAATATGTTGTATACTGAACAGCCTTCTGATGTTGAACAGCTAAAATTAGTTAAGGGCGAGGGTTTATTTACAGTTGAGCTTTCAAGAACTGATGATGGTTGGAAGATTAAATCAGTACAAGGATATTTTTATGAATTATCTAGTGCGGATATTACAGTTGAATAGAAAGGGGGAGTATTAATTGGAAAACAATAAAATAGTACAAAGTGGAAATTCAGAAAGAGAATTAGCGTTAAAAATAGTCGGACTTAATAAGACGCTAGGAAGAAAGCAGATACTCCACGATATAAATTTCGAGGCATATAGAGGCGAAGTATTTGGCTTTTTAGGACCAAATGGAGCAGGAAAGACCACTACAATAAAGGTTATTCTAGGGCTTCTATCGTTAGATGAGGGAAGCATTGAGGTAAGTGGTGTTGACATAAATAAAAAGTTTGAAAAGGCTATGGCTAACATAGGTGGAATTGTAGAAAATCCAGATATGTATAAGCACCTAACAGGTATTCAAAACCTCGAGCAGTACGCAAGAATGAGAAATGGCGTAAATCGTGAAAGAATTGATGAAGTTGTTAAGCTTGTAGGACTTTCAAACAGAATAAAAGAAAAAATAGGAAAATACTCTTTAGGTATGCGTCAAAGATTGGGAGTTGCCCAAGCAATTCTTCATAAGCCTAATGTGTTAATCCTTGACGAGCCAACTAACGGACTTGACCCAGCAGGAATTAAAGAGTTAAGAGATATTTTAAAAGGACTAGCCCACGAAGAGGGAATTTGCGTAATGGTTTCAAGTCACCTTATGTCAGAAATGGAGCTTATGTGTGACCGAGTTGGAATTATTAACGAAGGAAAAATGCTAGGTGTATATACAATTGAAGAAATGATTTCCGGAAGTAGAAATGGAACAGCAGAGTACATTTTTGAAGTTAGCGATGTTAAAAAGACCTGTACACTTCTTGAGGGCATAAAGTATGTAGTAATAGATGAAAATCGTATTGATGTGGAATTTAATAAGGAAACAGCAAGAGATGATGTTGCTGATGTAATACAAGCTCTAGTTACAGCAGGAATTAAGGTATATAGCGTTTCAGCTAAGGAGAACAAAAAGCTAGAGGACGTATTTATAGAAATGACTAATTCAGGAGGTGCTCAAATTGGTTAGAATGTTTAAACTAATACAGAATGAATATATAAAGATATTTAGAAAGGTTTCGACTCTAATTATATTTATTCTAGTAATTTTGACCTCAATTGGTTTAGTTGGACTTTCAAAATATTCACAAATACAAAATGCTAAATGGGAAGAAAGATATCCAACAGAAGATTCATATGACTATTCTGGTCAAGTCAAGGAAGCAAAAGATGCCCCATATGTTGGTTCTGATAAAGATATTGATATGTACCAGTTTTTAATGGACAATAAAATAACCTATGCAAGCTGGAAAACAAATGTAACACGAAGTATGTATGAGTATAGTGTTGTTGTTGGCGAGGATGGAAAAGAGACAGCTGAATATGTAATGTCTGAAAGTGATAGAACAAAGCTTAATACGTTCATTATGAATAGTGATTGGAAAGCTTGTTGCCAGTACATTATTGACACCTCAAAGGCACAAAAGCTAGACGAAAACGAATATTGGGAATATCAGTATAGAATTGACAATAATATAGCTCTACCAACTTCATTTGATGAAGATGTTGAATGGAAAAATATGCTAATTAATAGTATTGCTTTTGCTAAAGCTGAACTTGTAAATATAAAGGATCAAAAGGATCCAGAAAGCTTGGAGACTATTGACTCTAGAGAGGGCGAAATTGCAATTGGACTTTATCGTTTGGAAAATAACATAGAGGTAAACGTTGCAGATATAGATTCAGAGGACGCTTTATATGGTGGACAAATGACAATGTGGCACGTAATGAAGATGTCTGTTTCAATGATTAGCTTAATCGGACTTTTAGTAATAGTTATAACAGGAAGCTCACTAGCAAATGAGTTCTCAAGAGGAACAATTAAGTTTCTTTTAATAAACCCTGTTAAGAGATGGAAGATTCTAACTTCAAAATATATCACAAGCTTGACTATAGGATTTTTAATGCTTGTCATAATGTTTGTGTTTACATCACTAGGCTCAATGATGGCTTTCGGTACTGCAGAGGTATCATCACGATATATAACCTTTGTTGATGGTGCTATTAAGGTAGGCTCACCATGGGTATCTATGATTAAAAGCTATCTTATAGGAAGCGTAAATGTTATAGTAATGGCAACCCTTGCGTTTGCAATTTCATCATTAGTAAGAAGCTCTGCTCTCGCAATTGGTGTGGGAATTTTCTCAATGCTTTCAGGGAGTACATTAGTTGTACTTTTAAAGGAAGGTCTAAAGCAGGACTGGGCTAGATATCTAGTATTTGCAAACACAGATCTAAACTCAATAATTGACGGAACTTCAATGTTTTCAAACCAAACATTAGGATTTGCAATAGCAGTTCTAGCGGTTCATATGGTTGTGTTCGCACTAGTGGCGTGGGACGGCTTCGTTAGGCGAGAGGTATAGAAATAGAAGCTGTTTATATACAAGATACTATCAAATAGTAACTATCAACTTTTAAGTAGCAACTAGCAACTATTAATTGGCAACTAGAAACTAGAAAGTAGTAACTAGCAATTGGTAATTAGCAACTAGCAACTGGCAAATATCAAGTAGTGACTTTCAATTATTAATTGCAAATAGAAAGTAGATAATAGCAACAAGTAAGTAGCAGGTAGTTATTATTAACTAGCAACTAGCAACTAGCAACTAGCAACAAGTAATTAGCAATTAGTATATAGCCTTAACTGTTAAAACTAGAATTAAAAAATACTAAAACAAAAGCTTTAATTATACAACTAGAGCTAACACTTAAGCTAAAACTAATAAACTATTAGACTAATAAACTAAAAACTGTTAAACTAGGTTACTTGAAAAGTCTGCACAAATAAATGGCAAACCCTATA
>JAAZIT010000056.1 GCA_012800685.1 Clostridiales bacterium | reverse complement strand
CCTCTTTAGAGTGCTTATCTATTATATCACACCACGTCGCATTTGTCAAGTCCTTTTTTCGGTTTTCTTAAATCTTTTTATCCCTTTTTGGAGTTGCCCTTTTGGCGACTTAATTATTATAGCATAGCCACTATTGTAAGTCAAGCACAAAATCAAAAAATACTGCTATTTGTCGAAAACACCATTAAGATACTTGGTTTTGGTGAAATTATAGTCAAATTTACTTAAATTTCTAAGCGACATAGTTATTATTACGCAAAAACGATGTATTTATACAGATAAAACCAAATTTAATCATTTATATTTGGAATATATTCCTCGTTATCCAAAACAAAGTCCATTACATTACCATAGAACGCCTGTGGGTTAATTTTAATTTTTTGGCGTATGTATTCCGCCTGTTCCCTATCAGGGGCAAAAAGTGTAAGCTCCATAAGAGTAATACCATTATCAGAACACAAGCACTTAACTTCACAGCCCTTATCAGTTTTAATAATCTCAAAAGTAACTGTATTGTCATTTTTTAGTTTTGTGAAAAACTTAAGTCCTGCTGATAATATTTTCTCCCTTGAAGATTTTGGTGCCATAGTTTTGAATTCATCAGCACCCAGAGCTCCAGTATCCGTTAAAACATAATGAGGTACATTATCAATTATCTTTTCTTCAATGAGTTTAGTTTCTAGCATAGAGTCAACTGCATGGTTATAAGAAAAGTAATTAATTATACTTGTGCCAGTTGCAATTTCCAAAAGCTGATGTGGGGTAACTGGTCGATTAATCTTTTTTAAAAAATAGCACAGCAGAATTTTAACAACATAAATATCAGTAATGTTATTCATTTCCGCAAAATTAAAATCCAAATTCTTCAAATCAAACTTCCTTTACAACTAAAAATTAGGGTAATCTAGCATATGTGAAAGCAATGCAATATTAACAGCAGCTTCAACAACTGGAACGGCTCTTGGCACTACGCAAGGGTCATGTCTTCCTTTAACATTAAGAGTTTCATTTTTCATTTCGCTCATATCGACTGTTTGTTGTGGCTTTGAAATAGATGGAGTTGGTTTAAACGCAACCCTAAGTGTAATTGGCATACCCGAAGATATTCCTCCGAGTATTCCACCATGGTTATTAGTTCTAGTTACAATATGCCCAGCATCATTTACAAAGAACTCATCATTATTTTCGCTCCCTAGCATTCTAGCACAATTAAATCCAACGCCAAACTCCAACCCTTTAACAGCTGGAATTCCGAAAATTAGTGATGCTATACTATTTTCAAGTCCCTCAAATATTGGGCTTCCTATACCAGCAGGTACATTTATAGAAACACATTCAACAATTCCTCCAACGGAATCGCCGAAGGAGCTTGCCTTTTCAATGTCCTTAATCATCTCGGCACCTTTTGCTTCATTGATAACTGGGAACTCGGCTGTTCTCATTTTAACAATCTGGTCTCTATCTATTATAATAGAATCAATTGCGTCATCTTTAATTCCGTGAACCTCAAGAATATGAGCGCCAGTATAGATACCACGTCTTTCAAGAATTTGTGCAGCAACTGCTCCGGCAAAACAAAGAGGTGCTGTTAGTCTTCCGGAAAAATGTCCGCCACCTCTAACATCGTTAAATCCACTATATCTTAGAGCACCAGTATAATCTGCGTGTCCCGGTCTAACAAGCTTTGAAATGTTTTTATAATCTTGGGAATGTGTATCTGTATTATTGATAAATGCACAGAGAGGTGTACCAGTAGTTTTTCCATTTAGAAAACCTGACATAATTTGAGGCATATCCTTTTCACGTCTTTGGGTAGATGTTTTATTCTTCTTAGGTGCACGTCTCGCCATAAACTTCGAAAGCTTATCCATATCAATATACTCTCCAGCAGGTACATTATCAAGAACAACACCAATTGCTGGTCCATGGCTTTCTCCAAAAATAGATACACTAATATTATGATTCCAAATAGATGACATTATAAAAATCATTCCTTTCAAAAATATAGGCACTTTCGCAAATTTACTGAATCAAATCAGTACATAGCAAGAATGTTTCCTTCATACACAAGGGAACACACATAATCAATTATTAGGTTTATTAAAGCTATTAACCTAAATTTACAACCACATCAATTTCTACAAGGTTTTTACATTACCACCTAAGGCAACATAATCTTCAAAAAAGTTAGGATATGATTTTTCCACACATTCTGCACCATTTACTACAAGCTTGTCTTTACATCTTGTTGCAGCAACAGCCATTGACATAGCGATTCGATGGTCAACATGGGCCTCAACCTCACCACCAGTAAAACTTTCAACCCCTATGATAACAAGTCTATCATCAAAAGCCTGAACATTTCCACCTATTTTGTTAAGGCATTCCGTAATTACCTCTAATCTATCACACTCTTTAATTCTGAGTCTTTTT
>JAAZIT010000055.1 GCA_012800685.1 Clostridiales bacterium | reverse complement strand
TCTAGCACCGTCAAGAGGATAAATACCTGAGAAAACCATTGGATTAACCTTTTTATATCCTTCTAAAGCCTCGCTACAAGGATTTTGAGCATTTGTAACGGTATCACCCACATGAGTATCTGTAATATTTTTAATTGCCGCCGCAATATATCCAACCTCGCCAGCGTTAAGAATGCCAACATTATCTAATTCTCTTGCGCCCATATAGCCAACTTCAACAGTTTGAAATTCAGAACCAGTTGCCATAAGCTTTATGGTGTCCCCAATCTTTAGAGAACCCTCCATAACTCGAACGTAAATAATTACGCCTTTATACTGGTCATAATAGCTGTCAAATACAAGAGCCTTTAAGGGTGCATTAACATCACCCTTAGGTGCAGGAACATCAGCTATAACTCTTTCCAAAACCTCTCTAATGTTCTCACCAGTTTTTGCAGAAATTCTAGGTGCATCAAGTGCTGGAATACCAATTACATTTTCAATTTCACTACTTGCTCTTTCAGGGTCAGCAGAAGGCAAGTCTATCTTATTAATAACTGGAACAACCTCAAGGTCATGTTCAATTGCTAAATAAGTGTTAGCGAGTGTTTGCGCCTCAATACCCTGTGACGCATCAACAACCAACAACGCACCCTCACAGGCAGCTAATGATCGTGAAACCTCATAGTTAAAGTCAACGTGTCCAGGGGTATCAATAAGATTAAAAACATATTCATTGCCATCACTAGCAACATAGTTCATTCTTACAGCTCTCGCCTTAATCGTAATACCTCTCTCACGTTCAATATCCATATTATCAAGAAGCTGTTCTTCCATTTGCCTTTTTTGGACAGTAGAGGTAAGCTCTAAAATTCTATCTGCCAAAGTTGACTTTCCGTGATCTATATGTGCAATAATGCTAAAATTGCGAATATTCTCTTGTTTCATTCATGTTTCTCCTAATATATTAAAATCAATTAATTATACCATATTACAACGAAAATTGCAATAATTTTAATAAGATTTTAGGTATTTAACATTATGCTCGATTCTAGTAATGTAAATACTTTAATATTTTGGGGTTTATAATAACTAAATAGACTTTACATAGTTTACTATAAATAAATTTACCTAAAAAACAAACTGATATCTTTTTATAAAAATAACAGTTTGTCTATAAACTTATTTAATTTTAAACGCCTATGGAAACTATTATACCATTATTTATAAATTTCTAACTTTAAAAAATATTTTCTTGCAAATAAATAAAAGCTGTGATATAATTAATACATTAACAGTTGTGAGCTGCAAGAATATCTTTCAGCAAACGATTTAATATTAAATAAAATATGATGTTCTGACAACCAAAGAGTCTCTAAGGTGGAAGACAAGCTTAAATAAACTTATCGCTATAAGCATGGTGCTGATTAATTGTTGGCATTTTAGCTTAAGCTTTGTTGGCTGTGTCTTTTGAGATACGGCTTTTTTGTTGGAGAAATTAATTAAAGGAGATAGAAATGGAGACAAGAGTTGCCCTAATCGGAATAGTAGTTTCAGATAAAAACTCCGTTATAAAGCTAAACGACCTTTTGCACCAGTACCGAGAATATATAATTGGACGAATGGGTATTCCATATTCCAAAGAAGAAATCTCAATTATTAGCGTGGCAATCGATGCCCCTGCCGATACAATAAACAAGCTTTCTGGTAAGCTCGGCTCATTAAAGGGTGTAACCACAAAAACCATATATTCAAAAATACCTGAAAAAAGTGAGAATTAATATGATTAATATAAAACTAATTGACAAACTTTTTGAAAATCAAATGCTTTCGCAAAGCGAATTTGAAACCTTAATAAATAATCGCAACGAGGAAACAAGTGATTATCTTTTTAAAAAAGCAAGAGAAGTTCGTGAAAACCACTATGGAAAAAGTGTTTACCTTCGTGGGCTAATTGAATTTAGCAATTATTGCAAAAATGATTGCTTGTATTGTGGTATAAGACGGAGCAATAAAAATGCCGATAGATACAGGCTTAGTCAAGAACAAATTATGGAATGCTGTGAAATAGGATACAAGCTTGGTTTTAGGACCTTTGTGCTACAAAGTGGCGAAGACCCTTACTATACCGATGATATGTTGTGCCAAATCATTTCAGAGATACGTAAAAATTATTCTGATTGCGCCATTACCCTTTCAATTGGTGAAAAGCCAAAGGCAAGCTATAAAAGATACAAGAACGCAGGTGCTGATAGGTATCTTCTCAGGCACGAAACAGCAAGCTCCGAGCATTATTCTAAGCTTCACCCAAACACTCTAACACTTGAAGCTAGAAAAAAATGCATCTATGATTTAAAAGAGCTTGGATTTCAAGTTGGCACTGGATTTATGGTAGGCTCACCATTTCAAACAACTTCTAATTTAGTTGAGGATTTAATGTTTTTAAAAGAGCTTGAGCCACAAATGATAGGAATTGGTCCTTTTATACCACACCGTGACACACCATTTGCTAAGAAGATAGGTGGAACTTGTGAGCTAACCCTTTTCATGCTTGGTCTAATTCGACTAATACTTCCTAAGGTTCTTCTCCCATCAACAACGGCACTTGGAACTATCGACCCTAGGGGTAGAGAAAAAGGAATTATGGCAGGTGGAAATGTTGTAATGCCAAACTTATCACCAGTTGATGTAAGAAAAAAATATCTATTATATGACAACAAAATTTGTATGGGAGACGAGGCGGCAGAATGTCGTGTATGTCTCCAAAAAAGAATTGAGTCAATAGGATATGAAATAGAAGAAACTAGAGGCGACGCACTTAAATAGCTGGTTTAATTCTAGCATTAGCACTAATTCTAGTTCTAGTTTAAGTAACAAATGATTAACAAGAGAGCCAAAGCTCTATAAAATAATAAAAAGAAGGAATGGAAAAATGAGTACTTACAATCCAAAATCACTTAAAGCCGAGGAATTTATTAACCACGAAGAAATTCTTGAAACACTTAAATATGCAAATGAAAACAAGAATAACATCGAACTTATAAATTCAATACTAGAAAAAGCAAAGCTCAGAAAGGGACTAACCCACCGCGAAGCAGCAGTACTTCTCGATTGCGAAATTGAGGAAAAAAATCAAGAGATTTATACACTAG
>JAAZIT010000054.1 GCA_012800685.1 Clostridiales bacterium | reverse complement strand
CTTTACGAAAAATCTGCACATTTCGTTACTACAGGGATTACTATAAACAAATACTAACTCCTGTGGCATATCAGCAAGAACTCAGTAAACAGATGATGAGCAATTATAGCAAGAAGCTTATATCTAATAAAACAAGTATTACGAGCAAGCGTAAGGGCTTTGAATACTTAAATGAGTTGTTTATCAAAAGGCATCATAAAGTTTTATGGAAGCCAACTAAGATAATAACATTCATAGTAGCTGGTCTGATGGTCCTTGCTATAGTAGTGCTTCAGGTCGCACCCGAAAGTCGCCCTGAACTTAACAAGCTACTACTAAATGGGCTCCCAATTTTTACAATTTGGCTTTATTCTATGAACCGAGGTCCTAGCTTTACTCAAGCATTATTTATGAATTGCGACCACGGTCTATTAACCTATTCTTTTTATAAGCAACCAAAGTTTGTGCTGAAGCTTTTTAGTATTCGCTTACGTGAAATAATTAAAATCAATCTTCTTCCAGCATCAGTACTGGGGATAGGTTTTTCGCTGTTAGTATATTTGACCGGTGGAACTGATGATGTCATGAACTATATCGTATTACTTACAGCCATACCCGCTATGAGTATATTTTTCTCAGTTCATTATTTAACTGTATACTATTTACTTCAGCCCTATAACATAAACACCGAAATGAAAGGTGCTACTTATCAGATTATAAATGTTGCAGTCTATTTTGCTTGCTTCTTTATCATGTATCTGGAAATTCCCACAATACTGTTTGGTGCAATGACAATCCTGTTTTCGCTTATTTACAGCCTAGTTTCCTCTATATTGGTGTATAAGGTTGCGTCTAAGACGTTTAGGTTGAGGATGTAAGTAGATTGCTTATACACATCTACATTTGTATTAAATATTTAGTAATTAGAAAATCATGATGTCGAAATCACTGTCATTAATAGCAGTAAAAAGGCTAATTGATCAAGATGCACCCCTATTAGCCATAACAGAGATGCATCTTTTACGAATTATATATTTTGATACACATACTGGAGATTTTTTATTATCTAATCGTTCAATGATTCTATCTGTTCATTCATGTTCATCAATTATTCTTGTGGATTGCTTTAAGCTCAGCTCTTGCTGTATTGCGTATTACTCTATAGGAAATGTTACCTGCCAATCGCCGCTTGTTAATGACTCACAAGTCCGAAAATTGCCCAAGACTTTATAGTTGCTGATTTCATCTGGTGAAACATCGAAAATATACTCTTCATAGCTTCCTCTTCGCTCAGAGTCCCAGAAAGATATGGAGCCTTGGGGTGCAATTTTGTCACCATCAGCGTCCACTAAATCCAAATAACCGTGATTGTCGGTTTCAAGAATGTTTTCGTAATATGCTTGAATGTGTAACTTTCCATTGATAAAGCCTAAACCTGTAATTGTGACACCGTTCACTGGAGAAAATGTTTTTTGTGCATCAGGCATTAAAAAGTGAGATTTTTTTGTACTATTATATTCTCCCAAGCTTCCTCGAACTTTCACTTTGGTCTGAGTCTGTGGGGATAGTTGAACATCACCTAAATCAATCTGTGGGAGGAGTATATCATTGTATTCTTGCTTGTTACTAAGAAATTTATCAACCGAAAATGTAATCTTCTTGCCGATAATGTTTTTTTGATCCGAATTTGTTATGAAAATCATAAATTCAGCTGTCTTGGTCTCAGCATCATAGTCTATAAACTGACAGGTTGAAGAACCTGAAAAAGGTTGATTGATGCTATAGCTGTCAAACAAATCAGTTGTTTCATCAATTCGATTACCAGCCATGTCTTGCATAGTAATGTATATTTGGGCTACATTATCTCTAATACTAGCTGAAACGACTTCCATCCTAATACCTTCATCTTCGCAGGACATTCTTACCTGTTTAAGACCCTGTGCCGTTTCCGGAGATATAGCATACAGCAGTTCGTATGCTGCTTGAACATCAGCGGCCGCTAGAACAGGTACTGCAATTGCAAAACAAAGCACAAGAGTTGCAACCAACGCTATTAATTTCTTTGTAGAAAACTTTTTATGATTAAAAGAACTTTTTAGTGGCCCGTAGCTCTCTGCTTCTTGTATATGCCGTGTGCTTATATTTCCAACGGCATTAGATAAATCTTCACGTTTCATATTTCAAAACCTGCCTTTCGCAAATAAACTCGTAGTTTTTCTCGGATACGAAAAAGACGAACAGTAACAGTATTATTGCTTAATTGGAACCCTGTCGCTATATCGGATACTGAATCAGAATACCAGTATCGTCTCGTAAACATCATGCGATTCTCTTTATTCAATGTATCTAGAAAACTATCTAATAGGCCCGTTAATTCTTTTGCCGCTAATTCTGTTTCTACATTTGTTGTAGAAGCGAGGCACTCTTCCAACTCGTCCAATGCAGAATCATAAAAACTATTTCGCTTAGCGCAAGTGTTGACATGATATTTTTTAATAGAGAGGTTACGTACAATACGGCAAACATATGTCAACAGAGGGTCCGGCTTTTGCGGCGGAATAGTATTCCATGCTCCTAAAAAAGCGTCATTTACACACTCCTCTACATCAAGATTGTTGTTCAAAATATTACTGGCAACTTTTCTGCATACAGGGCCATATTTTTTTGATAATTCGACGATTGCATCATCTGAGCGCTCATAAAACAAATCAATGATTTTACTATCGTGCAATATTACATCACCATCTTTCTCCCTCACCTATATACTACCGATTGCAGATGAAATATTACATTTAATTATATATTTTTTTCTTCATCCTTCACTTATTTACTATAATAATTATAAAAGCTCCATGTATTTGATGCTGATTAAATACCTTACATCTTTTTATATCAACACCTAGCACAATCTTATGAGATAACGCATAAAAAGACAAGGAAACTCATGTTTCCTTGTCTTCTTCAATAGTAACTTGCTCATAATAGTTTTTTCATTCCCCCCCTATGGTTATAGAGGGTTAGAATATCTTATTTTAGCAATAAATTTTAATATAAGATTAAATGCATCTTGCTATATGAAAACCATGGTGAACTGCCTTTAAAATATTGTCAGGAACTTCGGCATCACCCACAACGGCACAATCAATTTGACTATGAACAGCATCATAAAGGGTCGTATTGGATCTATATCCAGCTGCAATAGCTACTGTATCTGTGTCGATTGTAAACTTCTCTCCATTCTTTTCATAAGCAACCTTATTGTCATTGAACTCAATAACCTTAGCACCTGTTATAATGTTGATATTGCAATCCTCAATCAATTGACGAAGTGCCTGGTCATTGTTTTTACTATGCTTTGTTGTCATAAGAATTTCAGGTAGCATTTCTATAATTGTTATATCTTCAGCCTTTTCAGCACAGTGACAGGCAGTCTCACAACCAACAAGTCCACCACCTATTACAACAACTTTCTTACCATAGCTTGCCTTATCAGTAAGAAGGTCGTTAGCTCCTACTACAAATGGTTTATCGATACCCTTTATAGGAGGCATTACGGGCTTAGCTCCAGTTGCAAAGATAACCTTGTCATATTTTCCTGCAATGACTT
>JAAZIT010000053.1 GCA_012800685.1 Clostridiales bacterium | reverse complement strand
TTTTTGAACCCTCAGCCTGTATTTCAACAAATTTAATAGCACCGTCACCACAAGCAATTAATTGTTGCTTGTGGTGACGGTGCTATTAAATTTGTTGAAATACAGGCTGAGGGTTCAAAAAGAATGAAGTCAGAAGATTATTTAAGAGGAAAACCCATTAACAAAGGAATAGTTTTAATATAGGCACATATAATTATTTAGGACATACTGTTTATAGAGGAGTATATTATGTTTTTTAGATATTACGATTGGACATTTATAATTATCATTCCAGCTGTTTTATTTGCTTTTTACGCACAATCAAGGGTTAGATCATCTTTTAAAAAATACCAAAAATATATAGCCAAAAGGGATATACAGCGAGAGAAGTAGCTAGAATAATTCTCGACGAAAATGGTTTAACTAATATTCATATTGACCATGTTAGTGGCGAATTGACAGACCATTTTGACCCAAAATCTAATGTTATTAGATTATCTGATTCTGTGGAAAACAGTACCTCTATTGCTGCAATTGGCATTGCGGCTCATGAGGTAGGACATGCCATTCAACACGCTGAGGGATACACACCTATTAAAGCAAGAGCAGCCTTAGTGCCAGCCACTAAATTTGGCTCAACTCTCGCACCTATCTTAATATTAATAGGAATTATCCTTACAAGATCCGCCCAATATCTTAATTTCGGTTACAAATTGGCAATTATTGGGTTATTAGCTTATAGCCTAGTGGCGATTTTTCAATTTATTACATTACCGGTCGAATTTAACGCCAGTAAGAGAGCCCTAGTCACCCTAGAAAGGCGAGAAATTTTAACAGCCCAAGAAATTCCAATGGCTAAAAAAGTCCTCTCCTCAGCAGCATTAACTTACGTTGCCGCCTTAGTATCCTCACTGTCAACGATACTAAGACTAGCATTAATTATTTCTGGTAACAAGGGTAGGAGACGCTAATGAATGACACAAGACGTATTGTTTTAAAGCTTCTAGTTAGGCTTGAAAACGACAGCGCTTTTTCAAATATAATTCTTGATAATGAGTTATCAAATTCCAAGTTTAGCCTTCAAGAAAAAAGATTTATCTCAGCTATTTTTTACGGTGTCGCTGAAAGAAAAATTACCCTTGATAGCATTATTAATAAGTATTCTAAAATTAAAATAGATAAGCTAGACACAAATTGCCTACAGATACTTAGAATGGGTATTTATCAGCTAATTTATATGGATTCAGTGCCAGAATCAGCCGCTGTAAACGAAAGTGTAAAGCTTGCTAAAAGACTTAAAAATCCAGCGATTTCTGGTTTTATAAATGGAATACTTAGAACATTTATTAGAGATGGTAAAAAGATTCCTAATTCTAAAAATAAATCAGAACAATTGTCTTTAGAATTTTCATGTCCAATATGGTTAGTTGACAAGTGGCTTAATGAATATGGCGAAGATTACACAATGTCACTTCTTAAATCTTCATTAGGAAAAGCACCTGTCACAGTCCGTGTTAACAGCATTAGAAAATCTGTTAATGAAGCTATAGAAATACTAGAGAGCGACGGAGTAGAATGCGAGAAAACCAATTTTGATAACTGTATTAAAATCAGCTCAACTGGAGCCATTGATAAAACAAAGGCATATAATTGTGGTTTTATTCACGTTCAAGATATTTCTAGCCAATTATGCTGTATGGCACTCGGCGCACAAAGTGGTGAAACAGTTTTAGACCTGTGTTCCGCCCCTGGTGGGAAAGCTTTTACTATTGCCCAAATAATGTGCAATCAAGGAAAACTTTTAGCTTTTGATTTACATCAAAAAAGGGTAAATCTTATTCAAGATGGTGCTGAACGATTAGGACTTTCTATAATAGATGCCAAAACAAATAACGCAAAGGAATTTAATCCCGACATTCCAATGGCTGACAGAATTTTATGTGATGTTCCATGCTCTGGGCTTGGTGTTATAAGAAGAAAGCCTGAAATAAAATACAAAAATCCTGATGATTTTAAAAAATTGCCTGAAATACAATATTCCATACTAAAAACTGCCTCTAAATATTTGAAAGTTGGTGGAACTTTAGTATATTCAACTTGTACAGTTTCTAAAGCCGAAAATGATGATGTCATTAGCAAGTTTCTATTTGAAAACTTAGATTTTGAGGGAGTTCAAATTTCTAGCAGATACAAAGAGCTTTCTGATTACAAGGC
>JAAZIT010000052.1 GCA_012800685.1 Clostridiales bacterium | reverse complement strand
CTTTAACTAAATTATCTAATAAAATATTCATTCTATATGGTTATTATTCTAACTTTATGTGGTATAATTAGTAAAAGGACTGAAAGGAGAAGTAAATATGAAATTTCCAAAAAACTTTATTTGGGGTGCAGCAGCCGCCGCATATCAAATTGAAGGAGCATACAACGAAGATGGCAAAGGCTTAAACATTTGGGATATCTATTCAAAGGATCCTGGAAGGATTGCACATGGTGAAAATGGTGACATTGCTTGCGACCATTATCACAGATTTAAAGAGGATATCAAGCTAATGAAAGAAATTGGAATTAAACATTACAGGCTTTCATTAAACTGGACAAGAATTATACCAGACGGTACAGGCGAGGTTAACCAAAAGGGTGTTGATTTTTACAATCAATTACTTGATACTCTCATAGAAAACGAAATTGAACCAATGGTTACTCTTTTTCATTGGGATTATCCATACGAGCTACACTGCAAGGGTGGTTGGCTTAGCAGAGAAGCATCAGATTGGTTTGAAAATTACGCAAAAACTTGTACTGAGCTTTTTTCAGACAAAGTTAAATACTGGATGACAATAAATGAGCCACAGGTTTTTGTAGGTCTTGGTTATTATTCAGGTCTTCATGCGCCTTTTTATAAATTATGCAAGACTGATTTAATGAGAATGACACACAACATTCTTCTCTCACACGGAAAAGCTGTTAGAGCCATTAGAAAATACGCAAAACAGCCTCCTATAATTGGTTTTGCACCAACTGGCCCTTGTGTAACACCTGAAAACGAAACAAAAGATTCCATTGAAATTGCAAGACAACAAAGCTTTGAATTTAGCGAAAACGGATATGTTTTCTCCAACAGCTGGTGGGGTGACCCAATCGTTTTCGGAAAGTACAATGACAAAGCCTTTGAACTTTTTGGAGACAGTCTAAAACCACTAATTAAAGACGGAGACATGGAAATTATTTCAGCTCCTATTGATTTTTATGGTGCAAATATATATTCTAGCAGTAGTGTTGGAATAACTAATGGTTATCCATCAAATGAGTACATTGGTTGCCCTAGAACAGCAGTTGAATGGGTTGTAACTGATGATGCTTTATATTGGGCAACAAAATTTTTAAATGAAAGGTACAAGCTTCCTATTTTAATAACTGAAAATGGAATGGCTTGTCACGATTGGGTACATCTTGACGGAAAGGTACACGATCCAAATAGAATTGACTATACGGCTAGATATTTAAAGGGACTAAAGCGTGCGACAAGTGAAAACATTGATGTTATGGGATATTTATATTGGTCAATACTTGACAATTTTGAATGGAATTCAGGTTATGACAAGAGATTTGGACTAATTTATGTTGACTATCAAACACAAAAGAGAACTATCAAGGACTCGGGTTATTGGTTCGGAAATGTGATAAAAAATAATGGCGAAAATATCTAGATAATAGAGATTAAAGGTATCTTAATAAAATATATTAAGATACCTTTTTTATTTTTCTTTAGCTAGTTTTTCTATTTGTTACTTTCTTAATTAGAATTAGCAATCCTAATGTGCAGAAAAGGAATACAAAAACATCTAAAACTAATAAGTAACCACTATGAAGCTTTGGGAATACTCCCACCACCGAGCCTAGCAAAAATCCTATAACTGAATAATAGGAATACGCCCTATATTTTTTAAACATGAAATTTGCTATAGATATAAAAACCATAGATGTTATAGCAAACCCAATTGATAAAAATATAATAATATCATACTGGAATGTAGTTAATGCATTTAAAAGCTCTTTATAAACACCTAGCTGAATAAGCATAAATGACGAGCTTACGCCTGGAATAACTGTTCCAAAAGCAATAACTCCACCACTTATAACTGAATTATACCAGTTTAGAGTAAGTCCTTGTGGAATAATTGTTTTCATGGATAAATTCAAAATTGTGATTAACAAAAAAGAAATTATTGCCGTGACAATATAGCTTTTTTTAATTTTATCTATACCCTCATTCGCCTCTTTAACTAGCGAGGGAAAGCTCCCTGCAATAAGTCCCAAAAAAGCAAAGGTAACTGTTGTTTCAAAGCTAGTCATCAAATATTTCATTATGTTTCCAAATCCTAGCATACCTACAGCAGTTCCTAGTATAATTGGTACAAGAAAAATTAGACTTTTTTTAAACTCTTTTTTAAGCCTTGCGATACTTTCAAGAATTGGCTCATATAGACCGAACGCAGCCGCTAAAACTCCCGCTGATAATCCCGGTGTGATTCCTGCAATTCCAATGAGAATTCCTACAGCTAATTTTTTAGAAATACCATTATCCTTATTTTTCAATAATACACCTCCACACACAATTATTTCTTACATTAGAATATATGTCATTATCTACAAATTAATTCATATAAAAAAACTGCTGTACATGCAAAAAGCACCTACAGCAGTTTATGTTTTTTAAAAAACCTTATACTAGACTTTCAACAGCCTCTTCACGAGACATATTAAGAAAGTCAACCGGTGGTATTTCAATTAGTGTATAACAACCAGAATTTTGGCGGACTACTGCACGAGCAGAGCTAACCAAAACTTGAGCTGTTAGAGCTGGATTATTAACCTTCATACTAAACTCAAAAAGCTGATTATGAGTTATTCCTGAAACACCTCTACGTTCAATATGAACACCATGTCCAACATTTAAAATATCTGAAATTGATTTAACCGGAACAACATGAGTTTCATCATGGGAAAAATAGTCATCATTTTTAATAGCGTTAGCCACTTCAGAGGGACTTGCGTCCTCTTCAAGCTCAACATACACCATTCTTCTATGGATACCTGTACCAACCGGAATAGTCATAGACACGGCGTCTTTAACACCGTCAATTGCTTTTGCGGCAACTGAATGTCCCATTGACATACCTGGTCCAAAGTTTGTATATGTAATTCCCTTTGGCGCCATAGCCTGTAATATTGTACGAATAATTGAGTCTGTTCCAGGGTCCCAACCAGCAGCAGTAATTGCAGAACAGTTAGACTTTTTAGCTACCTCATTAAGTTCACCACGAACCTCAACAATTTTTGAGTGAATATCAAAGCTATCAACTGTATTAATTTCAGCGGACAGTAATTCTTTAGCAACATCCAGAACTATTCTTGATGGGAGAGATAGAATTGCAACATCAATTTTGCCCAATGTCCTCCAATCAGAAGAAATAACTAAATCACCAACATTTTGCCCCACCTTAGACACATCTATAATTCCAACAAGCTTAATATCTGGACTTGATATACAAGCCTCTACAACAGATTTACCGACGTTTCCGTATCCGAACACAACAGTTTTTATCATAACAAACTTCCTTTCGTTAAAACCCACTAAATATTAATATATATCTGCTTACCAAAGATATTAGTTAAAACTAATACAGATAAATTACAGCTTTTATAAAAAACTAACTATATTATTATACCATATTTTTCTTGATTTGCAAATAAAAAGATTTTAAAGTCCAATCAAATAATTGTAGGATTGTCAATAATGGGTTTACAATTCCAAAAAAACAGGTGCTTAAAGATTTTAACTTTAAGCACCTTTATTAATGTTATATTTCAGGAATCCAAACTCGCATTTGATTTAGTCCACGGTTGCCCCATGTGTAGTATGGAACAAGGGTAATTTCGCACTTTTCAGCCTTTGGCTCATCATATGAATAAAGAGT
>JAAZIT010000051.1 GCA_012800685.1 Clostridiales bacterium | reverse complement strand
TCTTTTAAGCTTGTCTACAATAATACCAATTTTAATACTATTTATATAGATCCTATTCCATTTAAATTTGATAAGTTAACAATAGAATTTGAAGGTGGTAAAGGAGCTAACAAAAACGAATTTGAATTAAAAATAGGGCAAAACGAAATTACCATTAGAATTAATATAACAGCAACTTTCAAAAACAGTTTAAATAATATGTATTTGAAAAATGTCGAATTATCTTGTTTAGGCGATAGTAAAAGCCTGAGCGTAGAAAGTGGAACAACGACCTATAAATACAGCATAGAACGAACTTATGACAGATCGACATTGAGCACAGGGAGAAATGAATTTCCAATAAGCGCATCTGCTAAGATAAACAGCTATTATGATGATTTTGAAACACATAGTGAAAATAAAAATTTATTAATTACAGTAGAAGAAAACCCTGACCCGTGGGTCGTTGCAATAATGACAGCTACTCCTAGTGCTGTACAGTCTACGGGGCAAGAAGATATTCCTGTAACGTTAGACATTACTTATGGAATAGCCAACTTGAAAAACTTAAATTTGATTAATAATATTCACATCCTGGTCGAAGATGAGGCTAATAATGTTGTTGCGAATGTTACGAAAGAAGCGGCACTAATTGGCGAACATAGATTAAATGTAAAGATCCCAAAAACTTTTTTGGGTAGTGAAAATCAGAAAGATAAAATATATAAAGCTGATATAAAGTACAATTTAAAAAACGGAGGTAGTTATAAAGTAACAAAAACAGCTGTTGTTCGAGTATATAAAACACAGCTTGAACCTGAGCCAACACCTGAGCCAACACCTGGTCCAACTCCGACTCCTACGCCTATCTCAAGCAATAACCCTCCTAGTGTTAAACTTACAGCTCCTTCTGAGGTTAAAGCTGGGGAAGAATTTTGGATAAGAGCCAGTGCATCAGATCCAGATGGCGATCCTTTGAGATACATTTGGCATGTTGATAATTCAAGCGGAGATGAAATGCCAGAGGGCAAAAAGAGTGGAAAGATATGGTACGATAAAAAATATGCAAACACTGTTCAAGAGGTGCAGGTAATAGTAATCGATACAGAAGGTGATGGGGCTGACGATGTTCAAATTATAAATGTATTGCCACCTACTATAGATGCGAGGATGCAAATTGATGGAAAATTAAAGGTAAATAGGAAAATAACATTAAAAGATATTTCGGACACACCAGATATGTACGATACAATATCTCGTAAATGGACAGTTACACCTGTAACATCTAGTGGAACAACAGCGTCAGATATAAAACATAGCGGTGATTGGACTAGTGAATCAGAGGATATATTATTTAAAAAAGAAGGAGATTATAAAGTATCTTTACGCGTAAAAAACAAGGCAGGCTGTGAAGATACTGTTGAAAAAATAATTACGATAAGGCCGGATGAAAATCCTGTTGCTCAATTTAAAACAGCAAATCTGATATACAGGGATCCAGAGGATGATAGTCAAGCATCAATTAAATTAGTAGACACATCTTATAGCTTTGACGGTGACATTATAGGCCAAAGAAAATGGGAATATAGATATGATAGTAACAATAATGGTAGTTTTTCGGATGAAACACCAATAACTTTGAATTCCAGCAATTTATCTGAGTATACATTTAAAACTAAAAATGTTGGTAGATATGAGTTTTCTTTAACAGTCAAGGAATTTTTTGAAGAATCAACATCTCCTGAGTTTTCTATAAGCGATAGCGAACTTTTAACTGATACAGTAACGCAAATTGTGGAAGTAGTAAATAATGCTCCTTCAATTAGCCTTAAATTGGAATCAAAAGAAAAAGTAGATATAGTAATTGCTGTAGGTAATACTTCTCATAGCAAAGAGGCTATAAATGAAAAGGTTAATTCCATTCTAAAGCCAATGTTGTTTAATAAAGGTGCCGATGCAAAAATAACGGTTATTGAAGGAAATGAGGAAACTGGAAAATATTATTATGATATTTACAATGGGTTTGCAGATTGGAGTAATGCCGAAACTAGCGTAATATACGAAGATGAGGGACTATCATATGGATTAGATTCGGATAGTGATCCAGTTTTAAACAATT
>JAAZIT010000050.1 GCA_012800685.1 Clostridiales bacterium | reverse complement strand
TTAAAAAAATAAAGATTAAGACACCACCTCTAGGATAGCAGTCTTAATCTTAACCTCTACGATATTAGCAAAAGTATTTACCAAACTTGAATTATATTATGGCCTGGTTTTAAACAATTAAAAGGACCTAGGTTATTTTGTAAACCCCGCTTTTCTTTAAAATAATCTTCCTCAAAAATAATGCTATTTCCTTGAGGATCTTCATAAGGTAGATTTGAAATCCTTGGAAGGATGAAAGCAGAAGAGTCGATAATCGCTGTTTCATAATTTGCAAATTCAGGCGGAACATCAAATTTCATGAATACTTTTCCATCTAGGTTCTCAAGAAAATGTACCGACGCTTCTATTTCAGATATTACGTTATTAACTTCGTCACAATAAGCTTTGGCATTTTTATAATACGCATTGTTGTTAATAAAAACAGGATTTTCAACTTGGTCATAGAGTTCAACATCACCCTTTCCAAGTTTATTTAACTTTTCAAAGAAAGTTTCATAATCCTTTGGGTTTTCATCATAATTGCAAGTTCCATAAATTGATAAATCATTATGCTTTAAAGTACCACCTACATAAAGGTTATTATAGACTCTATCATCCCCACACTTTACGGCGGAAAATCCAGCAACTTTTGTTGAATGAGCTAAATGGAAAGGCGTAGGTCTACCTTTCGCAGCAATTTTCCTAATTGCCCCACAAAATATATTATTAATAATGGCACCCCCTTGTGAAACATTATCAAAATTACATTTTGAACCTAAGATATTGTTATCAATAACATAAGGACCATGAGAGACCTCTACCATCATATCACGACTATTATTGAAGAAGAGGTTACGATTTACTCTTACACCTTGTGCTTGCCAATCTAGCCATAAACCCATTTGAGAATCATAAAGCTTATTATGGATTATTTGAACATCTATTGCTGCATGTAATTTAATTGCAGAAATCTCATATCCAAAATATTCATCCTTTCTTCCAATATTATAAATCTCATTATTTTCAATTACAGAAAAAATAGCGCCTAGATTTCCTGCAATACCACCTTGTGCACAATTATAGATAACATTATTCCGAACAAGATGCGAACCTATATTTTCTTTTGACCATCCATAATCAAACGCTTTAAAGGTACATTCTAATTGCCTTTGATACCCCGATTTCCTTCTTGTATCCCTATTATAAGTATCTGTTGAGGCTAAATCTTTACCAAGTGAAATACCAAGACTCTTTGAATCATGAATAATATTATTCTCAATAACCCAGCCTTTACTCCAATTAGCACAGATCATTCCACCTTGAAAGCCAGTTGGGGGAGACCATTTTGAAGCACAATGTGCAAATTCAAAACCTTTAACTGTAATATAGTTAATATTTGTTGCTGTAGGAGAAAAACAAAACTCTCTTACATTGATCTCAACAAGCTCAACATTTGGATTATATTCTTTAAAATTACAATAAAGCTCAGTTTCCTTTTCCTTTACAACAGCAAACCATCGATATTTCATGGCTTCCTCATTTTTAAGATTATCGTAATTATAGTTATCTTTATCTAAACATTTATTGCTTGCCTCAAATAAATCCTCATAACTTCTTGCCTCATATAAAGCCTTACCATTCAAATAGACTTCTCCACAATGGACAGAATAATTTATAGGAGATATCAACCAATCACCCTCAATTTTAATTGTAAAAGGATTATAGTCCATGAAGATAGAATTATTGAGAGTCTTTTTCCAAATAGTCTTTTCAACTAGTTCCCAGTTTTCAATTACTTCAGAACCTTTTATTATAACTTTATTATCAAGGGCCGCTTCATACGTAATTCTATTTAAGTTATTTAAACCACCTCTTTTAGGTTTTATACTTTCCCGATAAACACCTTCAAATACTGTTATAGTATCATTAGCACCAGCAATTTCTGCCGCTCTAGAAATTGTACAAAAAGGACTATCTTTTGTACCTTTATTAAAATCTTTCCCTTTTTTTGAAACATAATAATGCATAGTTACTAAAAGCTAAAGCTTTCC
>JAAZIT010000049.1 GCA_012800685.1 Clostridiales bacterium | reverse complement strand
TACTAGAACAAATGGAAAGAGAACTTCAACTAGTTACTGAAACTTTATCCAGCAAATCAAGTCCACTAAACGCTTTGTTTGGTTCAGAAAGTCGCTTACTTTTTGTAATTACAAGACTTTTTACGGCAAGTCTTTATTCAATTATACCATGCTTAATCTCCATGTGCTTAGGTGCAATATCCTCAAATAAATTCGTATCCTTACGTTTCCGGTAATGATTTATTTTGGAACAACACAGGCAATTGTAAATATTACGAATAAGCTTGTGCGTGAAACAGGAATAACCCCCCCAAATTAGTTTTTTTAACGTTCAAACACGTTTTAATGATGTTGAGATGTGGTTCAAAGATATTGTTAAGTTGCCAACGGTATTTTTATATGCTTATGGATTTGGTATAATTATATTGTTATTTGTAATATTTAATTTTATAATGAGAAGAAAGCTGGGTAACTGATATGATTGGAATTAAAAAAAGCTTGTCGGTTTCCAAAACAACTTATCTAAACTGGATTTTAAGTTCAAGACTTATAATTTTTGGTTTTGTGTTTATGTTTATATATGTTTATATTATTCAACCAATGCTCGAAATAAATGATTATTTTAAACACCCCTTAACGCTTTAGAGCCGTTTGTTGCTATTGTAAACAACTCTTTCTCGCTTCCGTTTATTATCTTAGGTTTTTTAGTTCTAATTGCTGATTTTCCACGACTTGACGATTCTAGTACATTTACGTTATTTCGTTCAGGACGAATGCCTTGGGTTTTTGGGCAAATATTATTCTTGCTTGCTGCAAAGGGAATTTCTGACCCAAATGAAAAAGTAATGTCAATGCAGTATCCTTTTGTGAAAATTGATTTGTCTGTATTAAACCAAACTCGTCCATTCCAAGCGCTAATTCACGAAATAATTTTAGTTTTATTATTTGTGTTGGCGGTGGGTTTAATACAAATGATTTTTTCGCTAATTAACAAGAAAATTATAAGTGTTTTTATAAATCTTGCAATGTGTGCTATAGGTCTTGTTTTAATTTTAGTTGAACAAAGATTAAAATGGCTTTCCCCAATATCAAATGCAGTTTTCGGTTGGTATTACGATGGGTTTTATAATAAAACTCAATTGTCAATATGGTTTTCGTATGGATATTTCATTGTACTTAACCTATGCTTAACAATAATATTAGTTAGAACCGCAAAAAAACTGTTCATTTCACATTACTGGAGGTACCGAATAATGGATAATATAATAACCGTGCAAAATGTAGCGCTTACAATTAAAAAAACAGATATTTTAAAGAATATTTCAGTTGAATTTGAAAAAGGCAAAATTCACGGACTTATCGGTAGAAATGGCTCTGGTAAAACAATGCTGATGAAGTGTATTTGCGGATTTATAAAGACAACATCTGGCGCAATTAACGTTGACGGAAAATTGGTTGGAAAAGATGTTGATTTTTCAAAGGATATGGGAATAATTATTGAAACACTAGGGTTTATACCTTATTATTCAGGCTATAAAAACCTTAAGCTTCTTGCAGGATTAAATAATAAAATTGGTAAAGACGAGATACTAAAAAGCATGAAACAGGTTGGGCTTGAGCCAACCCTAAAACGTCATGTAAAAAATATTCTCTTGGTATGCGTCAGCGATTAGGACTTGCACAAGCGATTATGGAAAATCCTAGCATATTAATCCTTGACGAGCCGTTTAACGGACTAGACAAGGAAGGTGTTGCAGATATGCGAGAGTATCTTTTGAAATTT
>JAAZIT010000048.1 GCA_012800685.1 Clostridiales bacterium | reverse complement strand
ATTTATATTTATGACTGTAGTTTTGCTGACTACCCTATCAGTGGTGGCTGCTGTAAACGCTTTTATAAGTATGAAGTTTTTACCTCATATATTTATTTACAATCCTAAAACTAAATGTTTTACAGCAATTAAGCGTTCCTTTGCCTTTGCAAGAGGAAACAAGCTAAAAATATTATTATTTAATTTGTCTTTTGCAAAATTTATTCCGCTTCTTATTTTTGTTTATCCTATATTCGCTATTTCTCCCTATTATTTAATGGCTAATATTGTGTTGATTGAGGATATTATGGGAGAAAGATATTGCTCAGACACCTTTTATGATGTCCCAGAAGATATACAAAATGATAAGGATTTAGAAACCTCTAATAATTTAGGTTAGTGTAAAAGTTAGTGTTAAAATTACAGTTAAGTTTTAAAGTCTTATTTTATGTTTTGATATGTCAAAGTTTTTATTGAATATAAATCAAAACATTAAAATTTGAAAGGAATTATAACAGTGAACATAAAATTTATAGCAAAAAAGTCCGACAACAATTTAACTGTCGGATTTTTTCTTGAAAAGAATAGTGTATCTAAAAGATTAATTACAAAGCTAAAGCAGGTGGAAAATGGTATTACTCTTAATGGGCAACACACTAGAACTATTGATACCATTAAAGAGGGTGACATAGTTTGTATCTCACATACCGACAAAAAGCTTTTAGACCCAAACCACCTTTTAGATGTGGAAATAGCCTATGAAGACCAAAATGTTGTAATTTTTGATAAACCCCCACATATGCCAGTTCACCCTTCTATAAAGCATCAAGGTGACACCTTGGGTAATTACTTTGCGTCGCAATATCCCACCCTAACCTTTCGCCCCATAAATAGACTTGACCGTGATACTTCTGGGCTTTGTATAGTTGCAAAAAATCCCTATGCCGCAAAGGTTATCCAAAATCAAATTAAAAAAACTTACTTTGCTGTTGTCTGTGGAACAATTAACCAGTACGGAACAATAAATCTTCCAATTGCGAGAGAAGATGGGTCGATTATAAAGAGAATCGTTAATCAAAATGGACAAAAAGCAGTCACTCACTATAAAACCATTACAACAAATGAAAAATATACTCTTTTAGAAATTTCCCTTGAAACTGGAAGAACTCATCAAATTCGTGTGCATTTTTCACACCTTGGTTTTCCCCTTGCTGGTGACACTATGTATGGTGGAGAAACAGACAACATTTCTAGGCAGGCACTTCACTGCGGAGAACTTGTTTTTAATCACCCTATATCTAATAGTAGCATTACAGTTAAATCTACACTTCCTGATGATATAAAAAAACTAATGATTTTGCAATAAAACCTCTATTTTATATAGGGGTTTTATTGTTACAGGTAACTATTTTTTCCACAAATTCACGCTTTTAAGCTTTATGTTAGCCAAAAATATATTGTTAAATCATATTGCCAATTAATATGTTCTATATTGATTTCAATGATATTTGTTGTATAATCGCTAATGACATATTGTTAGATTTGGTTATTATCACAAAAAAATTATAACAAATTCTGAAGATTAAGAAAATCCCTTGATTTTTTACAAATAACTGTTATAATGTAATACATTGTAACTAATTTGTAATCTTTAGGTTGATTGCTGTTACCATTTTGTTACAGTATACTTGATTAACAGCAATAAAACTTAAATTTAAAGTTGAAAGGAGTTTTTCGTATTTCTAGTCAGAATAAATCAATCACTAATATGGTTGTATCGAAACTAAAGTATGTTAAAACATTTTTAAGTAAAAAGACAAAAACAGATATAATAACATATTTATCAGTTACAGCTATTGCTTTAACTGTAATGAGCTCAACAACAATTGACGGATTAGGTTCTTACGTTAATAATCCTGAAAATGCTCCAGTGGAAGAATTAGAATACAAAGAGGATTCTTTAGAGATTGTTAAGTACACTGGAAGAGTTGGAACAATGATGGCTCAACCTGTTGAAGAAATTATTGAAACCACGCAAGATGACATTTCAGGATTCTACGTTGTTGTTGACAATAACGTTATCGGTAGAGTAGACGAAAACACTAAGTCAGCCGTTGAGGAGTATGTAAACAGCTTAATTTCAAGCTATGCGGCTAATGACGAAGCTGAAACAGTTTTACTTGAGGAAGTAACTTATTCTAATGGCACATTTGAAAAAAGAAAAGCATTAGAGTTTAGGGATATTACTTCAAAGCTAGATCTTCATGTAAAGTCAACATACACCGAGGCTGTAACAAGCGAAATTAGCTTTAATACTATTACAACTGATTCTAATGACGTTTTTGTTGGAAACACTGTTGTTAAAACAGAGGGACAAACAGGAACACTTCAAACAACTTATTTACGTTCAACTATTAACGGAGCTTCATTTGAAGATACGCTACAAGAAGAGACTGTAATAGCCCCTGCTGTTGACAAGGTTATTCTCCAAGGAACAAGAAAAACCCCTTCTGTTTCATCAGATGTTTTTGTTAATGCAGATGGATATATTCATCCGTTGGGAAATGCAAAATGCTATGTAAGCTCAACCTTTGGTTATAGAACCTTTGATTCAAGCTTTCATAATGGTATCGATTATGCTGCAAATTCAGGAACACCTATCTACGCCGTTAGCGGTGGCAAGGTAACCTATGCTTCATTTAATGACCGAGGTTATGGAAACTATGTAACAGTAGACCACGGCGACGGAATTATAACAGGCTATGCACATATGTCAAGCATAAGTGCAAAAGTTGGGGATACTGTTTCTCAAGGTGACGTGCTAGGTACAGTAGGTACTACAGGATATTCAACCGGGAACCACCTTCACTTCTCAGTTAGAGTAAATGGCGAGTTCGTAAATCCAACAAATATTGTTAAATAATAAAAATATAAACAAGACGGCTTAGTAAAACCGTCTTGTTTTTTGTTAAAAGAATATATACAAGGATATTATGGAAAACCCATACATTGAAATTTCTGTTTCTAGTCCCGAATTAGAAAGAGGATATGACAAGATATGCCCTGTTTGTTTTTACAGCAGGGTTTTTCTTAAATTTATCATATCTTATAAGGAGTCTTATGAACCAAATTAATACAAAACCAAAAACAATAAAATAACTTTATCTTATTTATACAAAAAACTTTCTAATTGTATTTTTTAAAGTATTGTATAT
>JAAZIT010000047.1 GCA_012800685.1 Clostridiales bacterium | reverse complement strand
TAAAACCCTTGTAAAAGCTTAATTCTAGTTACAGCTATAACTTTATTGTTACTATATAATAAAGATTAGGGATTTTTAAGTATGTTTTTAAAAAATAATGATATTTAAATAATAAATATATAATATTTGAGTTATTATAATTATAGGAGGAGAAAAAATGATTATTAAAATCAAAAAGAGAGATGGCAGGCTGGTAACCTTTAATATAGAGAAGATTGCTAACGCTATTTTCAAGGCAGCTCAATCAATTGGCGGTCAAAACTATGATGAGGCACTTGAGATTGCTGGAAAGGTTGGGGACTTACTTCAAGAAAAGGGTAATCTTACACCAACTGTTGAGGAAATACAAGATTTTGTTGAAAAGGTTTTAATAGAAGAAGGACATGCTGCAACAGCTAAGGCATATATTCTTTATCGTTCAAATAGAACTAGAGCAAGAGAAATGAATTCTAAGCTCATGAAGGTATATGAGGATTTAACATTTAAATCTGCAAAAGACAGTGATATTAAGCGTGAGAATGCAAACATTGATGGTGACACTGCAATGGGAACTATGTTAAAGTATGGTTCAGTTGGTGCTAAAGAGTTCTATGAGATGTATGTTCTTGATCAAAATCATGCTAAGGCACACGCTGAGGGTGATATTCATATTCATGATTTGGATTTCTATACACTTACAACTACCTGTTCACAAATTGATTTGTCAAAATTGTTTGAAACTGGATTTTCAACTGGACATGGCTATTTGAGAACTCCAAACGAAATTACAAGTTATGCTGCACTTGCTTGTATTGCCATTCAATCTAATCAAAATGACCAACATGGTGGACAGTCTATTCCTAAATTTGATTATGACATGGCTGACGGTGTTAGAAAAACTTTCGTTCATAGATATAGAGATAATATTTCAAGATGTCTAAGTTTGCTTTCTGGTACTGAGAATTCTATGGACATAGCTAAATCTATAATTAATACAATTAAAGATGAAAATGACTTAGCTCCGACCCTTGATAATGACAATGGTTATCAAGAGATTGAAATTAAAAAGCTTATGGAATATACCGATGAAGAAACTGCTAAAAAAATCCAAGGCTTTGCGTTTGAAACATCAACTAAAGAAACTGATAGAGCAACATATCAAGCTATGGAGGCACTTATTCATAACCTAAATACAATGAACTCAAGGGCGGGAGCTCAAACCCCGTTTAGTTCCATAAACTATGGTACAGATGTTTCTCTTGAGGGAAGAATGGTTGTAAAAAATATTCTTTTGGCAACTGAGCGAGGACTTGGTAATGGTGAAACTCCTATTTTCCCAATTCAAATTTTTAAGGTTAAGGAGGGTGTAAACTACAACCCAACTGATCCTAGCTATGACTTGTTCAAGCTTGCCTGTAGGGTTTCTGCTAAGCGTCTTTTCCCTAACTTTTCATTTGTGGACGCACCATATAACCTACAATATTATAAAGAGGGAAACCCTGATACAGAAATTGCATACATGGGTTGTCGTACAAGAGTTATTGCTAACACCTATGACCCGTCAAGTGAAATTGTAACTGGAAGAGGAAATCTTTCATTTACATCTATAAATCTTCCTAGGCTTGCAATTAAAGCTAAAGGAAATATCGGAGCATTTTTTGAATCTCTTGATGAAGTAATGGATCTTTGTATTGAACAGCTAATACATCGTTTTAGAATACAAGCTTCTAAAAAGGTAAAAAACTATCCTTTCTTAATGGGACAGGGTGTTTGGATTAATTCGGACAAGCTAGGAGTTAATGATGATGTTGGCGAGATTTTAAAACATGGAACTCTTTCAGTAGGATTTATCGGAATGGCTGAATGTCTAAAATCTCTAATTGGTAAGCACCATGGTGAAAGCGAAGAAGCAAGAGAGTTAGGGCTTGAAATTGCTACAAAAATGAGAGAAAAAATGGACGAGGAATCTAATCGTAGAAAACTGAACTTCTCACTTTTAGCAACTCCAGCAGAGGGCTTGTCAGGTCGTTTTGTAAGAATGGACAAAGAACGTTACGGTGTAATTGCAGGAGTAACAGATAAGGATTATTATACAAACTCATTCCACGTTCCTGTATACTATCCAATAGAAGCGTTTGAAAAAATTAAGATTGAAGCACCATATCATGCATTAACTAATGCAGGACACATAAGCTATATTGAATTAGATGGCGACCCAAGCCAAAATTTAAATGCATTTGAGAAGATAGTTCGTTGCATGAAGGAATCTTGTATTGGATATGGGGCTATTAACCACCCAGTTGATAGAGACCCAATTTGTGGGTACACTGGAATAATTGATGATAGATGTCCAATGTGCGGAAGAACTGAAGAAGAACATACAATTGCCTTTGAAAGGATTAGAAGAATTACTGGATATCTTGTAGGAACTGTCGACCGCTTTAATAACGCTAAGAGAAGCGAAGTTGGAGATAGAATTAAGCACGACGTATAAAAGACGTTGTTGATATAACTAATGATTATTAGCTACCAACTACCAACTACCAACTACCAACTACC
>JAAZIT010000046.1 GCA_012800685.1 Clostridiales bacterium | reverse complement strand
GGAGAAATTTGAGGGCAACTCTCTAGTAGATCTAAATAGATGTGGCGTTCCGCTAATTGAAATAGTATCTGAACCTGATATGAGAAGCTCTGCTGAAGCTAAGGCTTATTTAGAGACAGTTAAATCAATACTACAATATCTAGACATATGTGACTGCAAAATGCAAGAGGGTTCAATTAGATGTGACGTTAACGTGTCTATACACAAAAAGGGTGAACCGCTTGGAACTAGAACAGAAATGAAAAACGTTAACTCTTTCTCAGCTGCTGTTCGAGGAATTGACTTTGAAGTAAAACGTCAAATTGAAGTTATTGAAAATGGTGGAACTATTACCCAAGAAACACGCCGTTGGGACGATGCTAAGGGTGAAAGTGTTTCAATGAGAAGCAAGGAAGATGCTCATGATTATAGATATTTTCCAGAGCCTGACTTAAAGACAATTGTTGTTGAACAAGAAAAGGTTGACCATCTAAAAACATTAATTCCTGAACTTCCAAATGCAAAGATTTTAAGATATGTTAATGATTGGAAGCTACTTCAAAAAGAAGCAACATTTATTGCTGAAAATATCGAGCTTGCTAATTTATTTGATACTTGTGTAAATAAAGGATTGTATTCCGCAAAATCATACTCATCATGGATTTTAGGCGATTTAGTTAAGTATTTAAATGAAACAGGAAAAACACTTTCTCAAACTAAGCTTAATGCTGAAAACCTAACAGAAATTGTTGGATTAATTGAAAAAAACACTATATCAAATTCAGCAGGTAAAAAAATATTTTCAATTATTATTGAAGAAGATAAGGATATTAACAAAATCATAGAAGAACAGGGATTAGCACAAGTTTCTGATACATCTGCACTTGAAGCTATAGCTGACGAGGTTCTTTCAAATAATGAAAAATCAGTTAGTGATTATAAGGGTGGAAAAACTAATGCTTTAGGCTTCCTAGTTGGACAATGTATGAAAGCTTCTAAGGGAAAAGCAAATCCTGGAATGATGAAAGAAATTATTATTAAAAAGCTTAATGCTTAGGCAATTAAATAAAAATTGTAAAAAAGCTTTTATAATGTTTCATAACTCCATAAAAACAAACATAGAAAAATTCCTCTTATGGTAAATTAGAAAACCATAGGAGGAATTTTTATTCTAAAATATAATTAGAAGTTGATATCTACAGAAACACACTTAGTTCCTGTTAAACTCTCACTTAGAGAATCAGGTTGACATATACCTGCATATAAAGTGAATTTTTTTCCGAAAGTACCTCTAACTCCATTTTCATCAACCGAAGTAAAGGCTTTTTTGTTAATCCCTATCGTAGTTGTAATAAATGAATTTTTAGAGATACACACTCTTTTAAAGCCACACAGGCTATAATTCTTGACTGCATTTTGAGAATAATCTTTAATGTATAGCTGAACAATTTCCTCAATATCAATATTGCTGTTATTTTCAACTGTAAAAGTTGCAGTGTTATCTTGATAACTAAGATTAGAACAAGAAACTTTGCCCTTAGAGTAGGTTAAGCCATATCCAAATGGATAGAGTATATTATTAGTTACATATCTATATGTTCTATTTTCCATTTCATAATCTTTAAAATTAGGCAATAATTCAGTGCTTTCATAAAATGTTATTGGTAGTTTTCCAGAAGGGGATACATCACCAAAAAGTATATTTGCCAGTGCTGTACCACCACGTTGCCCTGGATACCATGTTTCAATCAGTGCCTCACAATCAGATTCAATATTAATTGAGCTTCCAGAACTCAAAATAACAACTAACGGTTTTCCAACCTCTTTAATCTTATTTATTAGTTTTCTCTGTGGTTCTGGAAGTCTAAGGTCGGTTTTATCACCAGCAAAAAATTCATTTCCAGTGTCACCCTCCTCGCCCTCAATAGTTGAATCTAGTCCAATACACAAAATTACAATATCAGAATTTTCAGCTGTATAAACAGCCTCGGCGTATCTGTCTCCACTTAATGCTAACCCCGAAACCCTGTCTTTATATAAATGACAACCCTCAGAATAAAGTATATCTCCTGAAAACCTATCCTGTATACCCTCTAAAAATGTGGTATATCTGTCTGCTGTTCCACAATAATTACCTGTAAGAGCATCTCTGCTGTTAGCATTAGGGCCTATTACAGCAATGGTTTTAGATTTATCATCACTTAGTGGCAAAATTCCACTGTTTTTAAGAAGAACCATAGATTTTTCTGCACATTCTTGCGAAAATAATTTATGCTCTTTTGAGGAAACAACATTATATGGAATATCATCAAATGGTGTTTTATCATCAAGCATTCCTAATCTAATTCGTGTACGCATTAAATTTACACAGGCTTTCCTTATATCTGATGTTTCAACTAAACCTTGATTTAGAGCAGAAATAATATGAAGATAAGTATTTCCACAGTTTAAATCACAACCTAATTTTAATGCAAGAGCAGCAGACTCACTAGCATTGCTAGTAACCAAATGATGAGTGTGGAAATCACTAATAGCCCAGCAATCAGAAACAAAATATCCGTTAAATCCCCATTCTTTTAATTTATTAAACAAATAAATACTAGCGCATGCGGGTTCGCCATTAACTCTATTATAAGCACCCATTACGCTTTCTACTTTTCCTTCCTTAACAAGTGTCTCAAAAGCTGGCAGGTATGTTTCTTCTAAATCCTTTGGTGAAACAATAGCATTAAACTCATGTCTTAATGATTCTGGTCCACTATGAACAGCAAAGTGCTTTGCACAGGCAGCGGTTTTTAATGTTTTTTCCTCGCCCTGTAATCCTTTTACAAAGGATACACCTAACCTAGAAGTTAAAAAAGGGTCTTCACCATATGTTTCATGCCCACGTCCCCAACGTGGATCTCTAAATATATTTATATTTGGCGACCAAATGGTAAGACCTTTATATATATCATAGTCACCATGTTTTGACGCTGCATTATATTTTGCTCTAGCTTCAGTAGCTGTAATATCCGCTACTTTTTTTATTCTTTCACAATCAAACATGGAAGCTAATGCAATTGCTTGTGGAAACATTGTAGCAGTTCCTGCTCTTGCAACTCCATGTAGACCCTCATTCCACCAATTATATTGCTTTAAACCAACTCGCTCAATAGCAGGAGCGTCATATTTAAGCTGTGTAGCTTGCTCCTCGATTGAGAGAACATCAACTAATGCCTCAGCACGTTTTTGCGGAGAAAGGGAAGTATCTTTAAAATAATTTACCACTGTGTTTGCACCTCTTTCTTTATTATATTCCTAGCAAAATAAATCTAAAAAGTTGCTTTTATTTATAGAAAAGCCTATACTGACGATTTTTGTAATATTTTATCTTGCTTTGTTAGTTTTCTGTTTTAAATATAAATTTTACATTATCGCCTTATCTTATAATTGTATCACTGATACATATATTATTCAATATATTTCTGTTTTTTTACAAAATCTTTTGATTTGTCTGTTAAAATATGTTATTATTGTATATAATAAATTTAGATTAAAAGGATGTGTGATTATGGCCAAAATAAAAAATAAAGATAAAATTTATGATGTAGTGAAGTATGTTCCTTTTGTTATAACTCTTGTTGTTGTAATATTAAGTATTTTACTTTTTAGAAACACTACCTTTGGTGATGTAGTTAATTTTACACCGGATAACCTTTGGCTAGCTGCTTTGGTTATTTTTGCTATGTTTGCAGTCAAATCACTTTCTATAGTTATTCCTTTAACAATTATGTTTATTGCTTCTGGTATAATCTTCCCGTTTCCAGTGGCACTTATTGTTAGTTTTATTGGACTAGTAATTTGTTTTACGCCTACTTACTTTGTTGGAAGAGTTTCTGGTGCTGGTCTTGTAAAAAAACTAACTAAGAAATTTCCTAAAATTGAAAAGCTCCATAATTTAGGCGTTTCTAATAATATTTTCACTTCTTTTTTAACAAGGGCAGTTGTTTTTGTTCCTGGTGATGTTGTTAGTATGTTGTTGGGTGCAATTGGTATTAAGTACGTTCCATATATTATTGGATCGGCTATTGGTGTAATGCCTGAGCTAGTTTTTCAGGTTGCTATTGGGTATTACTTAGATCAAGAAATATCTTTAAAAATGATAATAATGTTAATTGTTATGATAGTTGCTTCATTCCTAATTAGCTTTATAATTAATAAATTACTCAAAAAGAGATTCCACTAGTTTCTACAAATAAGATATGTTTTATATGATATAATTTAAACATGCTTATATTGATACCTAATATATAGTGATTTTATGTCTAATTTTTTTCAACCTTAAAAATTAATTTGTATTTTTTGTGATTTTGTGCTATAATGTCTAAACGCACTAAATTATTACATTAAGTTTTTGCTGAAAGGAATGAGATAATTGAATTGGGTTGAACTTAGTATTTATACAACAAGCGAGGGCATTGAAGCTGTTTGTGGAAGCCTTTTAGGTCTTGGTGTAGGCGGATTTATAATTAAAGACAGCAAGGATTTTGTTGATTTTCTTGAAAATAAAGAAATGAATTGGGATTATATAGATGATGATTTAATGTGTCTTAAGGATTGTGAAACAACAGTTACAGTTTATTTACCTGAAAACTCACAAGGTGCTGACAACCTAAATTCTATTAAATCAGAACTTCTAGCGTTAAAGAAACGTGATATTAATAATGAGTTTGGACGTCTTGAATGTGACTTAGTTAATGTTAATGATGAGGACTGGGCTAACAATTGGAAAAAATATTTTAAGCCCTTAACTATTGGAAACAAGCTATTAATTAAACCTAGTTGGGAAAATATTTCAGAGCAAGAAACAAGACAGGTTCTTGAAATTGATCCTGCCTCAAGTTTTGGTACAGGTCAACATAATACCACACAACTATGTCTTGAGCTTATTGAGAAATATATTTCGCCAAAGGACAAACTTTTAGATTTAGGATGTGGAAGTGGAATATTATCAATAGGAAGTATCTTACTTGGTGCTAAATCTGCTTATGCTGTGGATATTGAAGAGAATGCAGTTAAAATTGCTTCTGAAAATGCTTTAAAAAACAACATTGATGTTAATTGCTACACTACAAGCTGTGGAGACATAGTTTCAAATCAAAAGTTAAGAGAAGAAATAGGGAATGACTATGACGTTGTATGTGCAAATATTGTAGCTGATGTTCTTAGGGCAATG
>JAAZIT010000045.1 GCA_012800685.1 Clostridiales bacterium | reverse complement strand
GTCTCTTGTGGCGGATTTTTAAAGTGATCAGGTACTTCCTCAATTCGTCGATTTCCGTATAGCTTAGGCTTTGGCTTTTCTTGTTGCTGTACTTCACGCTGCTTTTCCAACGCGTCCACATCTTCAATCGTCTGAATGCCTTGTTTTTCCCAACTTCTCAAGATTGCTTCGGTGTATTTAAAACTTCGTGCATTATTGCTTGATGTGATTTCCAACGCTTTGATAACCAACTCAGGCGATAAATCTTGGCACCAATACTGGATAGTTTGAATCGCGATTGGGTTAGCTAATCCGAAAACTTGCTCGTAAGTCCGAATCGCTTTCGAAATCGGGTTAACCTGCTCATCTACTACAACATTATTTGTTACATTGTTTATTTGTTTATCATTGTTGTTAGTTGTTAGTTGCTTGTTAGTTGCTTGTTGATTGCTTGTTAGTTGCTTGTTAGGCTGTCTGTTAGTATCATTTTGATTATTCTGATAAAACGCCCAGTTATTAATGGTTATTAGCCTATTTTTGTTTGTTGATTCGTTTGTTAAAAATCCATATTTTTCAAAACGCTTTAGAGCTGTTCTTACATTTTGAAATGAAATACCTTCACCACAAACTTCTGCGATTTTTGACAAGCTCGTCACAAATTGACCAGGCTTTGCAACATATTTTTTCCCTTGCCATTCCCACTCTTTTTCTGCATGGTTAGCCATAAGCAACAGAGTAATTAATATTACTTTTTGCTCGGCTGTAGACTCGAACCAAATAGGCTTATCAAGCAATTTTCTATGTAATACTATCCATCCTCCTCTATCGCTCATGACCTACCTCCTAATCAATTAAATCAGCAACTTCAACGAATCCGCTTAGCTGCCTGGTTCGTCTGCAATATTCGCACTTTTCGCAACGTTTAGGCACCTTTTGACCATACTTAGCCATTAATACATCAGGCAATCTTTCTTCCAGGTATTTCAACTCAAAATCAAATCTCTGTGGAATGATTTCAATCGCCTGTTTGGCCGGTGGTGTTTCCTTACTAACTGCGAAAATGTAAGGCGTGAACTCCTTGCCGAATTTCATTTCAAGCAACTTTTTGTATACAGCCATTTGAAGAACATAGCCATATTCTTCGACAAAAGATACATAGCAGCGATACTTATTTGACCAAAAGCGACTATTAATTGCCTTAGTCGTTTTTAGATCTACAAAATACCCCTTTTCAATGTTCAAACAATCAATTCGGCCTTTAAATTCTGCACCGAACAAATTACCAGTAACCACATGCTCTTTCTCACCTTGATAGACGAAGTTGAAAAAGTCGTCATTTTCAAGTGTGGCAATCATTTCTTCGGCTATTTTAAATGCACTCAACAATCCATAAGGTTTACGACTGGAAAATAAATACTTGTTATTTTCTTCTTTGAATTTTTCATGTGCTTCTTTGCTTTCAAAATAACTATGCACGTAATTTCCGACTAATAAGGCTGTGTTATCTCCACTAGGAACATATTCGCCTTTTAACTTAGCTAATGCAGCAGCTTCACATCTATCAAAATCTTTAAATTGGCTAACTGACAAATACTTCCAGTCAGCCTCGTTGCTATAATAGTTCTGTTTGTTCAACTTCATGCGCTTCATCTTCCTTCAACGCTTCATTAACGACATCATCTATAGTTGACTCTGCGGATTTAGATTCTTTCTTTGCAGCAAACTCTTTTTCAAGCTCGCTTTTTTCTTCTTTCTCTGCTTTTTCGTGATTTGGTCGTTCAAACCAATCTTCTACTTTGCTCATGCCGTCTTTTAGTGAACGGTAGATACCCCCTAAATCAATTAGATTTCGTTCGGTAAATCCGCTAACCTTATAACCGAATCTTTCTTCAATCATGTCTTGGGTTACATCATAATTTTCCTTAAATAACTTAAACGCTTCTTTTAATCTGTCTGCTAAAGGTCTATCGTTTTGATTAGTAAGCGTCTTTTCGCATTCCAAAACTGCATTGTCAATGATGTCACCTGGTATGATGGCCAAGATACATGATCTAAGCCGTCTTGCGCCGTTATTGGCCACTAACTCGTAAATATCTCTGGAATCAGTTAGGTAGTTAACGCCTTTCTTCGTGTGGCGCTCATGTTTCACTGTGAAGATTTTCTCTTGCCTTACGTTCGTCTCTAAATCCCACGCATAAGCCATTACTTCGGACTCTCCGTTTTCCTGTTTCAACTCTTTAATTCCAAAGCTAATGTTCCCCCAATTTTGTGCTACCGCTTCGGCTAATCGAATGGATGGACCGCTAACACGTTGACCACCTCTTGGATAGCTATAAATAGCTGATTCCGCTAAAGATTTACGCTTGCAGGCATCCAAAATGCGCGCTTCAGCTTGCATTGGATTTCTAGGAAATTGCTTAGCCATGAAAATTTGGCCTTTCACTTCCTCCATTTCTCTGCTAGCTTGCGCCATCATGCCTCCGCTAAAGTTACCTGCCTGCATTTGATTTTGTTGAAATTGTGTTGTTAAGTTACCTGCCTGCATTTGATTTTGTTGAAATTGTGTTGTTAAATCGTTCATTTTAAGCTCTCCTTTCTTCAAATCTTAGTATTTCCATGATTTCTTTGTTTCTGCCTTGTTTCTTGAAAATATTGATATATTTAATGATTTTTCCTTTTATCAACACCTCAAAGCCTTCTCCAGAAAATGCTTCTAGAACGTCTATTAATTCATCTTTTGAATACATTTCTAGTTGTTCGCCAATTAATGCGTCGACTTCATCAGGAAATGCTTTGTATCCAAATTCAGTGACAATCACCTTATCGCCTTTATAAATTGGATAATCTGAAATAAAAGATTTATCCACAGGTTCTCTCTCTGCATTTACCATTTTTTCTTCTGGCGGTTGCAAATTTC
>JAAZIT010000044.1 GCA_012800685.1 Clostridiales bacterium | reverse complement strand
GTATCCCAATATCACTAATTGAAATATCACCACAGAACCCTTTTGAATTATTAAAAATTGCCCCAAGCTTTAAGCCGTGAAAGGTTATTGTTTTGTCACAAGAAATTGTACCCTTAGAAACCACACCAGTTAAACAGTTTATTCCTGATGGTATATCACAAGCGAATTTGTAAGCCTTTGAGTTTGAAACCATTTTAAAAATCTCAACTGTTTCCGCTGATAAATCCCCATGAAATCCTGTTCCAAAAACACAATCTGCAATTATATCAGCGTCAAATATTAAACTGTTAAAGTCACTTGTTGTAATAGTAATATCTTTAGTTAATCCCTTAAAAGCATTAATTGAAAGCTCTGTTTTAGGTAAGCCACAAATAAGTGCAACACTTACCTCTAATCCAAAATTACTTAAATGATTTGCACATACAAAACCGTCGCCACCGTTGTTGCCATTTCCGCAAAGGATTAATACTTTCTTTTTAAAATATTTGTATGCGTAATTCTTTATCGCCTTGCTTAACTCATATCCTGAATTTTCCATAAGCATAGCTAGACTTGTTCCTTTTGAAACAGCATAATTTTCAGCCTTTGCCATTTGGTTTGGAGTTAATATCATAATTATTCCTCCTGCTTTTTAAAAGCAATTACTACTGCTGATGCGAATTCTTTCGTGTGGGTAATGCTTACTGAAAAATCTAAGCCTAGACTGTCGGCTAAGACTTTAGCGTGACCAGTAAGCTCAATATAAGGCGCACCAAGCTCATCACGTAAAATAGAAACCTCGTTTAATGAAAAATCTCTTACACCTGTTCTTACGGCTTTTGCAAATGCTTCCTTTGCCGCCCAATTGCCAGCCATTGATTCATGGGGATTTTTCTTATTTAAAAAAAGGGCGGACTCCTTTTCGGAGTAAACCCTTTCCATAAAGCGTTCTCTTAAGACGCTTTTTTTAATTCTATTAATTTCAATTGTATCAATTCCTACAAACATCATTATCTCCCTTACTTTAATCTTAAAGCTCTAGGCAAAAATGGTTTAATGACATCAATCATTTCCTCATCTGGTGAAAATACTAAACAACACATTCCATATTCGTTGTGGCGAAACTCAATGTACCAATCATTTTCTCCAGTAAAATCACTTGCATTAATAATTGTGTGATCTGGATTAATGTCGGAACTTTCGGTTAGCTTTTCAAATGCAGTAATACTAGGTATTTTAACTGTTGTTAAGCGTTTTCTTGAACGCTGTGCAGTTATCTTATCAATGTCTAAATCGCCATTTGTCATAAGATATTCGTACTCAACACTCATGCCGGTTATTAAATGGTATGTCCCATATATAACTACACCTATTAAAAATAATCCTATCATAGCGAATGGGGTAGGAAATAAAAATGTGAAAATAAGTGCTGATAAAGATATTGCAGCTATTATAAGCATTATTTTTCTAACATCATCCCTTGAGGTGGTAGCCTTTTTTACTAATTGCTCTTTATAAACGTCCATGAAAATCTCCTTCGTATATATAAATATACTCTAATTATAACATAGTGAAATTGAAATTTCAATAGCATTGATAGTAGTTAATTTTAATATATTTTAAAGTAGTAAATCCAGTAACTAAAAACATATTGAAAGTACTATATTAAATACAAATTATTATATACATTTTAATATATAACGCTTGTGCAAACAATAGCATACTAAAAATGGTGCTGTGCACTTGATTTTAAAGCTGAAATATGATAAAATAAATGTATTATGTTTTTAGGAGTGTTATTACGAAAATTAAACTTGATAAGAGAGAGATAAACCAGTATAGTCCGTTGGCTTTGGCTTTTCTCGGTGACGTAATTTATGAAAAACTAGTTCGTGAATATTTAACGCTAAAAGGGAATATGCCTGTTGCTAAACTGCATAAGCTTTCAGTGGAAAAGGTTTGCGCTGAATACCAAGCTAGAGCTGTTAAGCTTGTTAAGCCCATGCTTAACGAGGGCGAACTTGATGTGCTTAGACGTGGACGTAATGCAAGCGGTATAAATGCACCAAAGCACTCGACTGTTGCTGAGTATAGACACGCAACATCATTGGAGTGCTTGTTTGGTTACTTGCATTTGTCTGGAAATGAAGAGCGTGTTGAAGAGATTTTTAATATTATTTGGAATATGCCTGATGAATTTGAACGCTCTTGTAATTTAACAAGAGCTGGATCTAGTAATAGAGCTGGATCTTGTAATAGAACAAAAGCTAGTACTAGTGAAAGCATTAAAGAATTAGAGGAATAATTATGAACTGTGTTGTTATTTATGGAACTATGACAAAGCATTGTAAAAAGCTTGCTACGGCTATTGCAGGTGAGATTAATGCAAATATTGTAAATGTTAAAACGGACACACCTGATTTGCTTTATTGTGATGTTGCAATTATCGTCACAGGTATATATGGTGGCGAGGTTCTCAGCGAGATGAAAAAGTACATAAATAGTCTAAATAATACACAGCTTTCTAAAGCTATAATTATCTATTCAAGCGTTAAGCATGATTACTCAAAGATTGATATAAAAGAAGTCCTTAAAAATAAAGGAATTGAGGTTGTTTCGGAAAATTCCTCTACTGGAAGCTTTATTTTTAAAAACTTTGGTAGACCAAATAGATATGATGTTGATTTAGCGGTTGATTTTGTAAAAGATGAGCTTGCTAAAATAAATTTGTAAATATTTAATACAGGAGTGAATTATATATGGCTGGACATTCAAAATGGGCAAATATAAAAAGAAAGAAAGAGGCGACCGACTCGGTTAGAGCCAAGATTTTTACTAAAATCGGACGTGAAATAATGGTGGTTGTTAAAGAGGGCGGACCTGATCCTGCAAATAACTCAAAACTTAGAGATTTAATTGCTAAGGCTAAGTCTAATAATGTACCTAATGATAACATTGATAGACTTATTAAAAAGGCAGCAGGCGAGGGCGATAAAAACAACTATGAAACTAACGTGTATGAGGGATACGGTCCAAGTGGTGTTGCTGTAATAGTTGAATGCTTAACAGATAATAAGAATAGAACAGCGGGGGACATTCGCCACTATTTTGATAAATACGGTGGAAATATGGGAACAACTGGCTGTGTGTCCTTTATGTTTACCCTGAAAGGTATAATTATTATAGAAAATCAAGGTCAAGACGAAGATAAGATTATGGAGGATTGCTTTGAAGCTGGTGCTGAAAACTTTAGTGTCGAGGACGAAGTTATCGAGGTTGAAACTGAACCATCAGGGCTTTCTAGTGCTGCTGATGTATTAAGAGAAATAGGATATAACATTGTTTCAGCTGAAGTTGAACAAGTGCCATCAAATTATACAAAGCTAGATAACGAGGACGATATTAAAAAGATGGGACTCCTTTTAGAAATGCTTGAAGATAATGATGATGTTCAAAATATATATCATAACTGGGATATGCCAGAAGAATAATTTGATATTCTTATATAATATTTCAAATATTTATATTTAAAACTATAAATATAAATTGTCTAAATATTTTTTTATAACAGATTTTATACAAAACATATAAAAACCAATGTAAGATTTAACCAAAATTCATCAAATAGAATACAAAAGAAGTTATAAAACAATGAAATATGTGCAAAATAGACATTAAATCTATTGTTTTTTGTGTGAAATGTTCATTGAAAAATCGATTACAGTATGATAAAATAGTAATATGAAAACGTTCACAAGGAACGAATAATAAGGAGGAATTTTTTAATGAAATTAAAAAGAATTTTAGCAGCAGCGGCTGCTAGTGTACTTGCGGTTTCTGCACTTGCTACATCAGCTTTTGCATCATCAGCAGTCGCAGATGAAAACCTTGTACTTGAGGTTAGTGATCTTATTGGCGATTGTAACATTAGTGAAGTTTATGGCGCAAGACTTAATCTTTCAGAGGATTCAAAAGTAGTGATTATGAATGGTGCTGGTGGTGGTTTTATTTTCAGTACAAAGTCAAACAACTGGAATCAACTATCATGGTGTAATGGCTGTACTCCTACAGAAGAGAAACCAGATGAAGAGCATGATATTCAATATGATGAAGAAACAAATTCAGTAACAAGAATGGAAGAAGCACCATTTTTTACTGAAACTGATATTTCTGGCGATAAAGGAGAATATTCACAGATTGCTGTTTCAAAATGGTGGGGCGAGGAGTTTACCATTGATAGTGTTGATTTGCTAGCTGCTGATGGTGCAGTTCTTAATACAACAGCTCTTCCTATTCCTAAAAAAACACCAGTTGGCGACTCATCAACAACAACTCCTGGTGGCGACTCATCAACAACAACTCCTGGTACAAACAGTACAGGTGGTACAGACTCAAAAACACCTGGTACAGGTATTGCTGGTCTAGCAATGGTTACAATTGCTCTAGCTGGTGCTTCAGTAGTTGCTACAAAGAAAAGAAAGTAATTTAGTACATAAAATACTTAAGTTTTTCAAATAAGTTATTGTTAATTAAGAGCAATCCGAAAGGGTTGCTCTTTTTATGTGTATTAAACGGGCATCAGTCGATATCTTCTCTATTTTTTATCAAAAAACAGTGGTAAAATTTCTTAATATATGATATACTAATATAGTTATGATAATTTTGGAGTGATAGTATGACTAAAATAATTAATGGAATTGAAATTAATTATGATTATAGAAATAATAGCGATAATGATACCCTTGTTGTTCTTCTTCATGGTTGGGGTTCTAACCTAAAGCTTTTTGATAGCTGTATGACTGTGATTGAAAAAAAATATCCAGTTGTTGCTCTTGATATGCCTGGATTTGGCGAGTCTTCTGAGCCTAATGAACCATGGAGTGTTGATAATTTTGCTGATTTCGTTTTAGATTTTATAAAATGCTTTGATTATAAAAAAATTATTCTTTTAGGTCACTCTCATGGTGGAAGGGTTATTATTAAAATCCTAACTGAAAAAGAGTTTGATTTTAAAGTTGAGAAGGTTATACTTGTTGACTCAGCTGGAATTAAACCTAAAAAAACCGTCAAACAAAAATTTCGCCAGCGTATATTTAAAATTGGAAAAGCTTTTTTAAATATTCCACTAATTAAAAAGATGTCGCCTGATGCTTTAAACAACTGGCGTGGAAAATTTGGTTCGGCTGATTACAATAGTGCGAGCGAAACAATGCGAGTATCACTTATTAAGGTTGTTAACGAGGATTTAACGCCTAATCTCTCTAAAATTAAGGAAAACACTCTTTTAATATGGGGCGAGGACGACACAGCCACACCATTATCTGACGGAAAGCTTATGGAAAAGCTTATTCCTAATTCTGGCTTGGTTACTCTTAAAAAAGCTGGACATTATAGCTTTTTGGACCAGCAATTTACTTTTAACAATGTTATAAAATCATTTCTTAATATAAATTAATTTGGGAGGGTGCAATGGTATTTTCTATTTTGTTTTCTGCAATAATATTATTCACTGGAGCTTTCGGAATACTTAACTTTCTTCATATGTTTCAGCTAAATTCCTATAAGCCAAAGGAACAGATAAAGTGGTATTTAAAAAATCCATATAGGATTTTGCCATGTATTGTTATCTTGACGCTTGGCTTAATTTCTGCTTTTTTAGTATATATGCTGGATAATATTGCTATTGTTATTGCAATTATATTTCTAGTGATTTCTTTGTTTTTTGGGTTGTTTCTCAAGCCTCAAAAAGCGAAAAAACCCCTAGTGTACACAGCACGGGTTAAAAGACTTCTAGCTACATATGTTGTTGTTTATGGACTGATAATATTAAGCGTGTTCTTGTTTGGAGGTATGTGGACTAAACTTTTAATTACTGCAATTGCTAGTGGTGGAATCCCTTTAATTTTACTTTTTTGTAACTTAATTAATAAACCAATTGAGCTTTCAATTAATAGGCATTATATAAATGATGCAAAAAGAATTTTAAAGTCTAATAAAAACCTTAACATAATTGGTGTAACTGGAAGCTTTGGAAAAACAAGTGTTAAATTTTACTTAAACACCTTGCTTAGAGCTAAATATAACGTATTGGCAACTCCTGAAAGCTATAATACCCCGCTGGGAATTGTAAGAACTGTCCGTGAGAAGTTAAAAGCTACACATCAAATATTTATTTGTGAAATGGGAGCAAGAAATGTTGGTGACATTAAGGAGATTTGTGATATAGTCCACCCCAATCATGGTGTTATAACTTCAATTGGTGAACAGCATTTAGAGACATTTAAGACACTTGATAATATAACAAATACAAAATTTGAGCTTGCCGACAGCCTCTCAGATAATGGTATGCTTTTTGTAAATGGCGAT